>JADKKK010000033.1 GCA_016720545.1 Myxococcales bacterium | reverse complement strand
CCTCCGTCTTCGCCAGGCGAGAGGCGTGCCTCGCCACGAGCTCGTGCGAAACGATCACGATGTAGCGCTCTTGGTTGAAGGGGGTCTTCGGGCGACTCCTTCTCCAGGCGGCGCAAGGCCTGCGCGTCCACCACCTGGCTCGGCAGGTAGAACTTCTCGAGGAGCTCGTTCTGCCATTGCTTGCGGAGGGTTGCGGGGACCACCAGCAAGATGCGCCGCTTGCGCTCTGCCCAGCGCTGCGCGAGCACCAGCCCCGCCTCGATGGTCTTGCCGAGCCCGACCTCGTCGGCCAGCAGCACGCCCTTCGAGAGAGGAGAGCGCAGCGCGAAAATCGCGGCGTCGATCTGCGGGGGTTCAGATCGACCCGCGCGTCGCCGAGGGCGCGCGTGAGGCCGGCCACGTCTTCGAGCGGGGCGCGGCGCCCCAGCTCCTCGGCCCAGAACCGCGCGTGTATCGCGGTCGGCTGCCCGGCGGCCTCGCCAAGCGTCGGGAAGGGCTCGGGCTGCGGCGTGATCTGGGGCGTCTCGCGCGGCGGCGACGCTTGGCGAAGCAGGGTTCGCTGCGAGCCGGCAGGAGGCGGGGGTGCAGGAAGCACCTGCGAGCTCGCGCCGGACGGCACCGCGAGGGCGTCGTCCACATGGAAGATGGCGATGGATCCGGAGACCGGCACGGGCTCCACGCGACGAGGATTGGCGAGCACGTAGGCGAATTGGCCGCCCTCGTCTTCCACGTCGACGACGTCGACCACGCAGACCGCGTGCCCGGCGTGCCGAGAGGGACTCGCCGGAGAGTCCAGTCGCGCGCTCGGCGTCCGCGTCCACCTCG
This sequence comes from Myxococcales bacterium, assembly GCA_016720545.1. Classification (NCBI taxonomy): domain Bacteria; kingdom Pseudomonadati; phylum Myxococcota; class Myxococcia; order Myxococcales; species Myxococcales bacterium. The sequence goes on along the minus strand of JADKKK010000033.1, from coordinate 59,784 downwards.
GGCTGCCTCTACCTGCGCGACGATGAGCCCGAGCGCCCCGCGATCTTCCGCGTCCCGTGACCGGCGCCCGAACCCGCCGGTCTCCATCGCCGCATGGGCGATGAGATTCGGTCGTACGCCTCCTTCGACGGAGCAGGGCGCGCACTGGGCGGCTATCGGGCAGGCCGTCGACGGTGTCACGAGCGGCGTGTGCGCCTCGTCCCGGGTTGCCGCGTGCCCAACGGCCCGTTCGCGGACGCGCAGCGGCACCGCTTCTTCCAAAAGGTTTCAGCGAATCGGTGGCGCTTGCGCCCGCTCGTGGGACAGCATCGCTCAACGTCCCGCGTTCCGTTGCACGGCGGCAACGCAGAGGTCGAAGGGCCCGCGCACAGCTTCGTGGGCCCGGGCGTCCGCGACGAGCGGCGCCGGGCGCGGTGTCCGGTTGCCCAGAGCGCGTGACCTTCGCGAGCGGACCGGTGCTCAGAGAGGCGAACCCCGTCGCACCTCGCGGCTGCGCGGGGCACCTGCTGTCCGGGGGCGACGCCCAAAGCGAGCCTGCGCCGGCGGGCTTTGCGTCGGCGGCTCCACGGCTCTCCGCCCCGGCCTTCAGGCCGGCCCCGGAGTGCTGCAGCTCCGAGCCAAAGTTCTCCTACTTCCGCGCCCCGAGCAAGCGCCCCTCCGCCTCAAGCGCGTCCGCGCTGAAGAGCCTCCCCCCTCGGCCTGAGGAAAAGCCTCCCCTCCTTCCCCCTTCGGAAGATCTCGGGCCCGAGGCTCCGCGGCCAGGCGCTACCTCCGAACCCCCGCAGCGCCCGCGTCCGGCGGGACCGGCGGGACCGGCGGGACCGGGAGCGGCGTGGGCGGCGCGCCGTACGGCTGCGCGATGGTCACCATGGGCGGCCCGGCGTCTGCCGGCGTGGGCGGCGCGCCGTACGGCTGCGCGATGGTCTCCTTGCCGCACGCTTGCGCAGACACCGACACCGCGACCACTCCGAACACGAGCGCCGCGCGCGAGAGCCGGCGGCCCGGCTCCGCCTCGGCGACCGTCGCGGCGGGCGGCCGCTCCGCGCCACAGAATGGGCAGGTGGTGTGCTCGGTGCGGACGTGCCGCGTGCACGCGGGGCAGAGAGAGAGCGCCATCCGCCCATGGTGCCAGGGTTCGCGCGAGCGCGTCACGCGAAACGCGCTCGCTCTCTCTCCCGCCTTCGCCGCGCCGCGCCGAGCCCGCCGCCCACGCTCGCGCCAGAGGTCGCGCGGCCGCGGGCGTGGCCTTGAGGGGTCAGCGCGCGAGCTTCGGCGACACGAGCTGGACGGCCGCCTCGATGAGCTTGCCTCCCACGCCGCGCGCGTCGGGCGCGCTGGACTCCTCGCTCATCGCCTTCCGCGCCGCCGCCTCGAACGTCCACTGCGGCTGGTAGCCGATCTCGCCCCAGTAGCGCTCGTCCTCCGGCAGCAGATCGCCCTTGAAGCCGAGCACGAGCTCACGCGCGAGGGAGAAGTCGGCGCGCGTGACGAGCTTCAGCCACCAAGACGACAGCGACACGCTGAGGAACGGGACCGCGACGCCCGGCACGCGCCGGCCGCGAAGCGCCGCGATCGTCGTCAGGATCTGTCGCCCGCTCACCGTGTCGGGTCCGGGGATGTCGTACCAGGCGCTCGCGGGGAGCGGCAGATCGAGCGCGCGGACGAGCGCGACGATCACGTCTTCGAGGGCGATGGGGCGCGTGCGAGAGGCCGTCCAGGAGGGCAGCAGCATCGCGGGGAGGCGCAGCGCGAGGTCCCGGACGATCTGCCATGACGCGCTCCCGTTGCCGACGATCATGGAGGCGCGCAGCTCCACCACGGGGACCGCGCCGGCGCGGAGCACCTCGCCCACCATCAGCCGGCTCTTCAGGTGGGCGGAGGGCACCCCCGCGGGCGCGACGCCGCCCAGGTAGACGATGCGCGCGACGCGGGCAGCCTCCGCGGCTTCGCGCAGCGCGAGGGCCGCTCGCCGCTCGGTCTCGCCGTAGTCGTGCGCGCCGCCGCCCATGGCGTGCACGAGGAAGAAGACGGCGTCGACGCCCGCGAGCGCGCGCTCGAGATCCTCCCGCCGACCGACGTCGCACCGCACCCAGGTGACCCCCGGCGCCTCGTGGGCGCGCCGGAGATCGCGGGTGGTGGCGCGGACGCGCAGCCCCGCGGCCGTGAGCGCGGGGACCAGCGCGGCGCCCACGAAGCCCGTCGCTCCTGTGACGAGGACTAGACGCGTCGGCTCGGTCGTCACGCGACATCCCTACCATGCCGACGACTCGGCCGCGCGGTCGCTTCGCCTTGGACGCCCGCTCCGCCCGCCCGCACCTGCGCCGACTCCGAGAGGCCGGCCGGCGACGATCGCGCGACTACGCGGACGCCTCGAGCGCCTGGCGGGCGGCGACCACGGTCGCGTCGATGTCGGCTTCGGTGTGCGCGCCGCTGACGAACGCCGCCTCGTATTGCGCCGGCGGCCAGTACACGCCGCGCTTCAGCAGCTCACCATGGAAGCGCCCGAAGCGCGCGGTGTCGGAGGCCTTCGCGTCCTCCCAGCACGTGACCGGCCCCTTGCGGAAGAACACAGTGAGCATCGAGCCCACGCGCTGCACGCACGCGTCGGCGCCCGCGCCGTCGATCGCCGCGTGGAGGCCCGCCTCGAGGCGCGCGCCGAGGCGCTCGAGCTTCGCGTAGAGGGCGGCGTCGAGCAGCGCGAGGGTCGCGAGGCCCGCGCTCACCGCGACGGGGTTCCCGCTCAGCGTCCCCGCTTGGTACACGGGCCCGAGGGGCGCGACCTTCTCCATGATCGCGCGCTTGCCGCCGTACACCGCGAGCGGCATGCCGCCGCCCACCACCTTGCCGAGGCAGGTCATGTCGGGCGAGAGGCCCACGCGTCCCTGGTAGCCACCCGCCGAGAGGCGCGAGCCGGTCATGACCTCGTCGAAGATCGAGACGGCGCCGTGTTCCTTGCAGAGCGCAAGGATCGCCTCGAGAAATCCGGGCTCCGGCGGCACGAGGCCCATGTTCCCCACGACCGGCTCCACGATCACGGCCGCGATCTCGCCGCCGCGCTCGGCGAACAGCCGGCGCAGGCCGGCCTCGTCGTTGTAGCCCGCGGTGAGGGTGTTCTTGGCGGTGCCGGCGGGGACGCCCGCGGAGTCGGGCACGCCGAAGGTGGCGGCGCCGGAGCCCGCCTTCACCAGCAGAAAATCGGCGTGGCCGTGGTAGCAGCCCTCGAACTTCAGGACGAGCTCGCGCCCGGTGTGCCCGCGGGCGACGCGGAGCGCGGCCATCGTGGCCTCGGTGCCGCTCGACACGCACCGCAGCATTTCCATGCTCGGGTACCGCGCGATGAGCTCCTCGGCGAAGCGGACCTCGAGCTCGGTCGGCGCGCCGTAGCTCGTGCCGTTCGCGACCGCCAGGGCGATCTCGGCGCGCACCGCGGGGTGCGCGTGCCCCACGATCATGGGGCCCCAGGAGCCGATGTAGTCGGTGTAGCGCGCGCCGTCCGCGCCGTAGAGGTACGCGCCCTCGGCGCGCGCGATGAAGACGGGGCTGCCGCCCACGGCGCGGAAGGCGCGAACGGGGCTGTTGACGCCCCCAGGGATGACGCGCGCGGCGCGCTCGAACAGGGCTTGGGAGATCGGGTCGGCCATGAGCGCGCAGCTTAGCCGCCTTCCCGAACGTAGGGAGTCGCTACTTCGGCACCGTGAACGTGTAGGCCATGGGCTGCGGCCCGCCCGTGAACGCCGGCACCTTGACCCGGAGAAACTGCCCGGTGACGCACGCGCCCACCGGCGTACCGACGAACGGCACCGTGAGCGTGACCGCGCTCACGTGCCCGGCGGGCGCGAACGTGACCGCCGCGGACCCCCGCCCCGACGGCCCACCGGCCCGCTTGCAGATGACGAGCACGCCGTTGGCGGCGTCGAGCTTCGCGCGCGCGACCGAGGGGCTGAAGGCGCCCGGGCCAACCGGCGCCGCCGATGGCTTCGTGGTCGGCGTGGTCGGCGTGGTCGGCGTGGTCGGCGTGGTCGGGCCGCGGCCGCCGGGCGTCGACGCCGCGGGGCGCGCGGGCGCGCTTGGATCCGCGCTCGGCTCCGCGGTCGCGCTCGGCGCGGGGACGCTCGCTGCGGGGACCGCGCTCGGCTCGGCGGTCGCGCTGCTCGGCGCGCTGCTCGTCGGAGACGTCGCCGCGTCAGGGACCGCGAAGATCGACGCGGCGTCGGGCTCGACGTGGGCCGGCGGCTTGCTCACGCGGAGCCCAAGGAAGATCCCGAGGCCGAGCAGGGCCGCGACGACGACCGCGCCCACCACGAGGAGCCCCGCGCGGGACTTCGGCACCTCGACCGGCTCCTCGACGACCGCGGCCGGCTCCGCGGGCACGAACGGCTGAGGAGGGAGCGCGGGGCCCCACGCCGGCGCGCTCGCGCGGCCCACCGAGACCGCCGCGCGCTGCCCGCCCTCGCTCTCGCGCGGCGCGTGCGAGACCTGCGAGGCGTGCGAGGCGACGCCGCCCGGCGGGACGACCGCGAGCGCCTGGGTCGCCGCCTGCGCGGGCGCGTGGGGGAGCGACGACGACCTCGCTCCGAGCGCCGCCGTCGCGGACGCCGGCATCGCCATGGTCGCCGCCAGCGGCCCCTGCCGGGCCAGCACCGGCGCCGGAACGTGGGGCGTGCCCTGCGAGGCGGCCATCGCGCCCTGCGACGTGGGCTGGGGTGCGGTCGGGTGTGCGGCCGAATGTGCCGGCGGCTGTGTGGCCGAATGTGCCGGCGGACGTGTGGCGTGAAGCACCGGCTGGGGAGGCTCGAGGCTCGGACGGCTCGACATCGCGAGCGTCGCGCTGTGCGCGGCGGGTGGGCGCGGGCGCGCCTCGGCCACGGGCGGCGCGGCCACGGGCGGCGCGGCCACGGGCGGCGCGGGCGGCGGCTGTGGCGCCGGAGGGCTCCACGGCGTGGCGTCCGCGCTTGGAACGTGAGCGGGTCTCGGACCACCCTGGACGCCCGGCTCGTGAACCGACGGCGGCGCGGGCCCCTGGCCAAGGAACGTCGCGACGCCCGACGGGGCCGCCGCACGCGCGGCGTCGGGCGCCGGGCCTAGTCTCGCGGTCATGGGCGGTTCGGGCCGCGCGGCGGGAGCCGCAGGGCCGCCCAGGTCGGGTCCGATGCCGAGCGCCGTGCGCTCGCTCTCCGCCTCGATCGCGTCGACGATCGTGCTCTCGGAGCGCGGCCCCGACGACGGCGCGCCGCCCCCGAGCTCCATCGACGCCAGCAGCTGGGTCGGCTTGGCCCCGTCGTCGCTCGGCAGCCGCGCGGCCACTCGGAGCGCGGCCCAGAACTCCGTCACCCCGGGCCATCGCTCGGCCGGGCGCAGACACAGCGCGCGCGCGAAGACGGCGGTGACCTCCGCCGGCAGCGAGAGGCCCACACCCGACGGCGACGGGCGCGTGGTGGGATCGAGCGCTCCGTTCGCGAAGTCGCCGAGGTGCTGCCCGGTCATGACCCCGCGCCCCGCCAGCGCCTCGAGGAGCACGAGCGCGAGCGAGTACACGTCGGTGTAGGGGCCCACCGGCCCGAGGCGGTCGTCGAACTGCTCCGGGGCGCCGTAGGCCGGCGCGAAGATGCGTATCTGCCCGAGGGTCTGGGCGCGCGGCCCCACCGCGAGGCGCGACTCGTCGAGCACCTTCGCGACGCCAAAGTCGAGCACCTTCAGGCGAGGCCCGGCGATGGTGTTCGTGAGGAAGAAGTTCCCGGGGTTCAAATCTCGATGAATGACCCCCTGGGACTGCGCGTAGCTCAGGGCGTCGGCCGCCGTCGCGAACAGGTCGAGGACCTCGGCGAGGGAGCGCGGCTCGTGGGCCTCGAACTCGGCGGCGAGCGAGCGGCCGTCGAGCCACTCGAGGATCATGTACGGCACGAGCTCTCGCGTCGCGGGCGCCACGGTGGTCCCCGCCGCGATGGTGCGTGCAATATGCAGGTTTCCCTGCGACAGCTTGTAGTGGAGGCGGCTCTCGTCGCGGAAGCGCTGCACGAACGACTCGACGAGCGGCGCGCTGAGCTGCGGGGGCAGCTTCATGCACTTGATCGCGATGGGCTCCGACAGGCCGAGGTGCTGGCCGGCGTACACCACGCCGAACCCACCCTCACCCACGAAGCGCTCGACGCGGTACTGGCCGTCGAGGATCTGGCCGACGAGTCCGAGCGGATCGGGAGTCACGCCGCGAGCGTATCAGCTTCGCTCGCGGTGGGCCCGCTCACCTGCAACCGCTCAAGGGCCGCCGTAATACGTGAGCCGCGCGGCGAGCGTGCCGTAGTTCACCTGCGAGGTCGTCGTGTAGGCCGTACGGTAGCTCAGCTCCGGCGCGAGCGACACGTGCCCGCCGAGCAGCGAGAACAGGCTCGTCTCGTAGAAGAGGCCGATGCCGAGGGCCGACTGGAACCCCTCGATGGTCGTGTAGCCGCGGGGGGCGTTCTTGGCCTCCTCCTTGTTCTCCTCGTTGACCCTCGCCTGGATCTTCACGTTGCCGACGCCGAGATCGGCGGCGATGCCAAGGTGCGCCAGGGCTTGGATCTTGGGGAAGGCGACCACCGCGGGGAAGGCCTCGACGCGGAAGCCCGTGCCGCCCGCCGCGATCTCCCAGTCGTCGTTCTTGAAGCCGCCGCCACCGAACAGCACACCGAAGTTGAAGTAGTCGGTGAGGGCTCCGCCGATGACCATCTGGAAGCCACCGCCGAGCATCGCCCCCGAGCTGGCGAAGTAGGCGGGAACGCCTATTTTCTGGACGTCGTTCGGATAGCCCGACGCCGCGCCAACGGACTGCCCGAACGCCAGCGTGAGCATGAAGCCCTTGCGGTAGCGGTGCTTCACCTTCCGGCGCTCAGGGTCGGTCTCGAGCGGTGCGAGCGCGGACGCAGGCAGCGGCGGGGGAGGCGCGGAGACGGCCATGATCGCCGTCCCGGGTTCGCGCGCGGGCCCAGGCGCGGGCGCAGCGACGGCAGGCGGAGCGGCGGCGGGCGCGGCACCGGTGGTAGGCGCAGGGGGCGCGGGTGACCCAGGCGCAGGGGGCGCGGGTGACCCAGGCGCAGGGGGCGCGGGTGACCCAGGCGCAGGGGGCGCGGGTGACCCAGGCGAGGGCGGCGCGGGTGACCCAGGCGAGGGCGCGCTGCCGGACGAGGCCATGGGCGCCCCCGCCGGCGCGTCCACCGTGGCCTGCGCCCACACGACCTCAGGGACGGCTGCGAGCGCCCCAACGAGGGCCGCCACGAGCGCGCGGTGCCCGCGCGACGCGACCCGCGGGCCGCCGTCGCGGGCCATCGAAGTGGAGAGGGGGGAAAAGAGCCGTCGTTTCATGGACCTTCGTGGCGGGCGAGGCACGGGCAGGATGCCCGCTTCAGGCCGCCCTGTAAAGCGAGCGCGTCACGCGCCTCGTCGCACGCGCACCGCCGGGCGACAAGTAGCAGAAGGTGCGCGCCTGTTTTCGGGGTGACTCGACCCCGCCCTCTCGGTTAGACCCGCCGAATGTCCGAGCGCGACCCCTCCCTGGCTGTGCGCGATCCCGAGCTCGCCGATCTCATCGCGCGCGAGAACCTGCGCGAGCACGAGAGCCTACGCCTCATCGCGAGCGAGAACTACGCGTCGCGCGCCGTGATCGAGGCGACCGGCTCCTGCCTCACCAACAAGTACTCCGAGGGGTACCCGGGCAAGCGCTACTACGAGGGCCAAGAGGTCATCGACCAGGTCGAAGAGCTCGCGATCTCTCGGCTCAAGACCCTGTTTGGTCGCACCGCGGTGGACGCGACGGGCCTGCACGTCAACGTGCAGCCCTACTCCGGCAGCCCCGCGAACCTCGCGGTGTACCTGGCGTTCTGCAAGCCGGGCGACACGGTGATGGGCCTCGCCCTGCCCGCGGGCGGCCACCTCACGCACGGCCACACGGTCAGCATCACGGGGAAGTACTTCAAGAGCGTCCCCTACGGGGTGCGCGCGACGGACCACCGCATCGACCTCGACGAGGTGCGCGCGCTCGCGAAGGAGCACCGGCCCCGCGTGCTGTGGGCGGGCACCACCGCGTATCCGCGCACGCTCGATTGGGCGGCGTTCCGCTCGATCGCCGACGAGGTGGGCGCCGTGCTCGCCGCGGACATGGCGCACATCTCGGGGCTCGTCGCGGCGGGGGTGCACCCGTCGCCCATCGGCGTCGCCGACGTGGTCACCTCGACGACCCACAAGACCTTCCGCGGTCCGCGCGGGGGCATGATCTTCTGCAAGGCGGAGCACGCCAGCGCGATCGACAAAGCGGTGTTCCCCGGCCTCCAGGGCGGCCCGCACAACAGCGCCACCGCCGGCATCGCCGTCGCCGCGGGCGAGGCGCTGCTGCCGTCGTTCGTCGACTACGCGAAGGCCGTCGTCGCGAACGCGCAGCACCTCGCGGCGGCGCTCATCGCCCGCGGGTTCGCCGTCACCACCGGGGGCACCGACAACCACCTCATGCTGGTCGACATGACCTCGAAGGGAACGACCGGCAAGGTGGCGGCGAAGGCCCTCGACCGCGCGGGCATCGTCCTCAACTACAACGCGGTGCCGTTCGACCCGCGCAAGCCCTTCGACCCTTCGGGCATTCGCCTCGGCACGCCCGCGGTCACCTCGCGCGGCATGGGCACCGCCGAGATGGAGCGCCTCGCAGACTGGATGGACAAGGCCTGCACGTCGCCGGGCGACGCCGAGCTCCTCGCGCGGATCGCCGGCGAGGTCCGCGAGCTCTGCGCCGGGTTCCCCGCCCCGGGCCTGCGGCTGTGATGGCGCGGCGACCCTCGCCCCCGCGTCGATCGCCGCTCGCGGCCGCTGCCACCGCGACGATGGCCTTCGCCCTGTCGTGGCCCGCCGCGGTGCACGGAGAGCCGTCCTCGGTCGCGCGCGTGGCGCCCGTCGCGGCGCGTGCGAGGAGCGCCGAGGCCGAGCTCCGAGCGGCCGTCGCGTCCGCGGACCCCGTCACCTCCGTCGCGTACGAGCGGTGGCACGGCACGAGCTTCGGGGCGTACCTCGCGCCCACGGGCACGTTCTGGACCGACGACGGCGGCATCGACGTCGTGGTGCACTTCAACGCGGCCATGCTCGCGGGCCGCTCGTGGCAGACCAGCGGGGCCAACGCCGTGATCGTGAGCGCGGCGTTCGGGTCTTTCGGGAGCGGCGCCTACCAAGAGGCGATGGCCGATCCCGGCCGTTTTGGCCGCATGGTGTCCGAGGTCGTCGCCTCGGTCGCCGCGCAGCGGAAGCCGGGCACGAAGCTCCACGTGCGCCACCTCGGCCTCGTGGCGTGGAGCGCGGGGTTCGGCGCGGTGGGGCGCATCCTGGCCGTGCCTCGCTACTTCGACCAGCTCGACAGCGTCATCCTCCTCGACGCTTTGCAGGCGGGCTACAAGGACCCCTCTCGCGGCGTAGGTCAGGGCGCCGACCACGTCTCTCTCACGGGGCTCGCTCCGTACATCCGCTTCGCCCGCGAGGCGATGGCCGGTCGCAAGCAGCTCGTCGTGACCCACACGAGCATCGTCCCGCCGCAGTACGCGAGCACCACCGAGGCGGCGACGGCGCTGGCCGCGGCCGTCGGCGCGGTGCTTCACCCGACGAGCGAGGCGCGTGGTGCGATGGTGCGCACCTACCGCGTGGACGAGGGTGGGCTGCACCTCCACGGCTTCCAGGGCGCTGGCCCCGGCGACCACATGCGGCACCTGCACCTCGTAGGCGACGTCGCGCACGAGTTCTTGGTCCCTCGGTGGGCCGGCGCGATGACGCCGTAGGAGGCGGGTGCCCAACGTTGGCGACCCCCCTGACCTCGGCCCCGACCCCGACCCCGACCGCCCCTCGACCCCGACCGCACCCTCGACCCCGACCGCACCCTCGACCCCGCCCTCGCCCTCGCCCCCGCACGCGGCCCCAGGAGCCAGACGTGCACGGCCCCACGCGCTCACCCCGCGAGCGCCGCGCGCGCACACACCACGACGCCGGCGACCAGGAGGACCGCGAAGACCCCGGTCGCGAAGCGCTCCTTCGGGATGCGCACGTGCGCCTGCTCGCCCGCGAAGATCCCCAGCGCGACCGACGGCAGCAGCAGCGCGCTCACCCGCAGCGTGCCACCGTTCACGGCCCCTCGGACCACGTAGGTCGTGACGAGGGCGAGGTTCATGATGAGCCACAGCGCGCTCAGGGTGGCGCGGAAGCGAGCCTTGTCGCCGCCGAAGCGCCGCCCGGCGACGTAGACCGCGACGGGCCCTCCCGCGCCGAAGGCTCCGTGCATCGCCCCGGCGAGCAGCAGAAGCACCGTGGCGATCGGCGTCGGCAGGGCCGGCGGGCTCTCCTCCGGCACCTTGGGCCGCGCGAGCTCGCGCACCGCGAGCAGCACGACGAACACCCCGAACGCGCCCCTCAGGATCCGCCCGTCGATCCCCCGCGAAGCGAGGACGCCGAGGGGCAGACCGAGCAGCATGAGCGGCAAGAGGCGCAGCCCCAGGAGCCGGAGGTCGATGAACTTGGCGTGGCGCGCGGCGAGGAACGCCGAGAGGGTCACGTTCACGGGGATCACCCGGAAGAGCAGCTCGTCGAGCGGCATGAGGAGCACGCCGAACGAGACGACGATCACGGTGCCCCCGAAGCCAAGCGTGGCCTCGACCGCGAACGCGACGAACACGAGGAGCGCGAGCGCGAGCGTCACGGCGGGCCCCTACGCACGCGCGCGACCGACGCACGGAGAGCTGGGCGGCATGGGCTTCGGCGGGGGCGCGGCATCGGGCAGGGGCTGGCGAGGGGCTCGTGGTGCGCGACGGCGCGCGGCGGCACTCTATACCGTCGCCTGCAGCGCGAACCGCATCAAGAGCCGGTGTAGACGCGACAAGAGCCGAAAGAGCCCGCCGCTGCGGCGGGCTTCGCGCGCCGCCACCCTGGGCTCTCCCTGCCCCGGGCTTTCAGCCCGGGCGCGGAGTTGCACCGCGCCGGGGCCCGCTCACTTCATGAAGATCGCCTCCACCTCGGCGAAGCTCGGGAGCGGCACCTTCACGTCGCCGCGGAAAAATAGCCCGTAGAGCTCGTCGTAGAGGCGATCGAACGCCCTCGCGGTGAACGCGGCGAGCGCGCGCGCCGGGGCCTTGGCCGCGTCGTCGACGCGAAAGACGCTGCGCTCACGCGTCCTCGTGGGGGCGCCCTCGGGGGCCGGGAGGGTCAGCGAGAACCCCTCGGGGCGGCGGGGCCAGACCTCGAGCGTCACGTCGAAGCGGACCTCGGCGAGCGTGAGCTTCTCCCCCTCGACCTCGCGCGCGACAGGGCCTCGCGCGGCGTACCGCACGACGAGCGCGGGCGAGTGCGGCGCCCTCGGCCCGCGCGCGTGCCGGAGCTCGAGCACCCCCGGAGGGCAGGCCTCGGCGAGCACGATCGCGAGAGCCCGGGCGGTCTCGCGCTCGCGGGCGTCGAGCGACGCGAGGAGGCCGCTCGAGGCGACCGAAGGGGCGATCTCGCGCTCGAAGCGCACGTCGAGGCGGGCAGGACCGCCGCTCCCACGACGCGCCTCCTCCGCGAGGACCACCAGCGCGGGCAGCGCGCGGCCCGCCTTCGAAGACGCCGGGGCGCGGTCGGTGAACGCTCGCAAGCACTCCGCGTGCGCGAGCCCCCACGCCTCGGGCGAGCTCGGGCGGCGAAAGCCCGGCGGGTTCTGCGCGATCTCGGGCCCGGCGGTCGCAGCCTTCAGCCCCTCGTTGCGGGCGACCCGCTCGCGCATCTCGGCGAGCTCTCGGTCCCTGCGGAGCGCCATCCGGCGCTGGCCGAAGAAGTACTCGGCCTCGCGCACACGGCGCCCCCCGAGCGCGAGGTAGCGCTGCATCGCCTCGGCGGTGCCGGCCTCGCAGGCGGTGCGGAAGCGCACGTCGTCCGACAGCCGATTCGTCGCGAGGAAGGCCACGTGTCCAAGGGCGACGCTGAGGAGCGCCGCCAGCGCGACATACGCCGCGGTCGAGGCGCGGCGACCGCGGCGACCGGAAGAGGCCGCCGCGGGGGTCGCGCCCGCGACGGCGCTGGCCTCGAAGCCGCCCTCCGCGCGTATCGGGAAGAACGGATCGTGCTCTATCGCGCGCTCGAGATCGTCGCCATACGAGAGCGCCTCGAGCGTGCCCTGCGCATGCACGAGGGCCGCGTAGGTGCGGTCTGCGTGGGCCTGGCTGGGCATCGGGAAGGTCACCTCCTCCCCGGACGCGAAGCGGAGCACGAGGCGCGTCACGCCGCCGCCCGCGAGGACCCCCACGTCGCGCACGTCGCCGAGCGGGGCGACCCTCAGAGTGGAGCCCTCGAAGACGACCAGGTCGAGCGGCAGCAGCGCGACGCCGGGGTCGAACGGCGTGCCGCCGCGCGCGAGCCTTCGCGCCTGAAGGAACACGGCGAGCCCCACGACGGGCAACACCGCGAGCGCGTAGAGCCCGCTCGTCGCCGAGGGCTGTGCGGCGGACCACGAGCCCACCACGAGCGCCGCGAGGCCCATCACGCCGAGGGTCGCCGCGAAGACGAGCCGCTTCGCGAGGCGGGTGGGGCGGGGCACGTGCAGCGCGATGGGCGCGGGCCTGCCGCGGCCGTCGATGCAGGCCTCCAGGCGGTCTTGAACGGCCCTCGGGAGGTCCTTCCAGCGCAGGCGGCGGGGCGGGCCGGTGTACGGGCCCGAGGGCACGCCGAACGCCGCGAGCGAGCCGAGGGAGCGGTACACGGTCCATAGCGTAGCAGCCCGCCGCAGCGCGCTCCATCGCGCGGAGACGCCCGCGCCTCTCGCCCGTCAGCTCTTGGGTCGAACGGCGGCGAACGCGACGCTCGCGCGGCGCGACTCGACGAACCGCTCGAGGCCGCGGAACTGCGCCTCCACCTGGGGCAGCTCCTCGGGCTCGGCGTCCTTCGCGTCGAGGAGCAGCTCGGCGAGCGCGGCGAGCTCGTGCGGCTGCGCCACCGGCTTCCAATCCACCAGGGCGATCTCAATGTCGAGGACGAGCTGGGCTCGCGGGTCTTCGGTCACGGTTCCCTCCCTTTCCACGTGGCAGAGGAGCGCGCGAGCTACACGTCGCCCGCGGGGCGCGCGCTGCGCAGGGGCAGGAGCGAGCCTCGCTCCTTCGAATCTCGCTGGAAGACCCGCGCGTGGCAAGGGAGGAGGTCGAGCACGTCGCCGGCCAGCGCGATCGCGACCTCCGGCTCGCCCGGCACCGCGCTGTCGAGCACCAGCGACCACTTCCTGCCCCACTCCGGGCCGGGCACGGTGAAGGTGGCGGGCTCGCGCATCGACGACATGATCACGAGGAAGGTGTCGTCCTCGACCGGCGCGCCGCGTTCGTCCTGGTAGGCCAGCGCGTCGCCCGCGAGGAGCCACGCGAGGAGCGGCTGCCGCGGGTTCGACCAGTCGGCGCCGACCATCACAGCGCCGTCGGGGCGGAACCAGGCGACGTCGGGCGCGAGCCCCACCTTCGCCCCGCGCAGGAACCGCCGCCGCCGGAACACCGGGTGGCTCGCGCGGAGCTCGAAGACCCGCCGCGAGAACTGAAGCTGCTCGTCGCCCTCCGGCGTGGGGCCCCAGTCGACCCAGGACAGCGCGTTGTCTTGCGCGTACGGGTTGTTGTTTCCACGCTGCGTCTTCCAGAGCTCGTCGCCCGCGGTGATCATGGGCACGCCGAGCGAGAGGCCAAGCGTGAGCATGAGGTTTCTCGCCTGGCGCGCGCGGAGCTCGCAGACCTCGGGGTCCTCGGTCTCGCCCTCGACCGCACAGTTCCACGAGGCGTTGTCGTCGGTGCCGTCGCGGTTCTCTTCGCGATTGTCGAGGTTGCGCTTTCGCTCGTAGCTCACGAGATCGCGCAGCGTGAAGCCGTCGTGCGCCGTGACGAAGTTGATGCTCGCCTGCGGGTGGCGGCCGTCGCGCTCGTAGAGATCACTCGAGCCCGTGAGGCGAAAGCCCATATCGCCCACCTGGCGCTTGTCGCCTGTCCAGAAGCGGCGGACGGTGTCGCGATAGCGGCCATTCCACTCGGTCCAGAGGACCGGGAAATTGCCCACTTGATACCCCCCTTCGCCGAGGTCCCACGGCTCGGCGATGAGCTTCACGCGGGAGAGCACGGGGTCCTGGTGGATGATATCGAAGAAGCCGCTCATCTTGTCGACCGACTGCAGCTCTCGCGCGAGCGTGCTGGCGAGGTCGAAGCGGAAGCCGTCGACGTGCAGCTCAGTGACGAAGTAGCGGAGGCTGTCCATCACGAGCTTCAGGCTCTGCGGACACTGCATGTCGAGGCTGTTGCCGCAGCCCGTAAAGTCCTCGTATTCGCGCAGATCGCTGCGTTTCAGGCGGTAATACGAGCGGTTGTCGAACCCTCGGAGCGAGAGCGTGGGGCCTAGCTTGTCGCCCTCGCACGTGTGGTTGTAGACCACGTCGAGCACGACCTCGAGGCCCGCCGCGTGGAGCCCCTTCACCATCGCGCGGAACTCGTCGACCTGCCGCCCTCGCACCCGCGCGAAGCGCGCGCTCGGAGCGAAGTACGAGAGCGTCGAATAGCCCCAGTAGTTGGTGAGCCCGCGCTTGAAGAGGAAGTGCTCGTCGGCGTGCTCGTGTACGGGGAGCAGCTCCACGGTGGTGACGCCCAGGCTCACGAGGTGCTCCAGCACCGCGGGGTGCGCGAGGCCCTCGTACGTGCCGCGGAGCTCCGGCGGCACGTCCGGGTGCAGCATGGTGAGCCCCTTCACGTGGGCCTCGTAGAGCACCGTGTCGGCCCAGGCGACGTCGGGGGGCGCGTCGCCCTCCCAGTCGAAGCCCGAGATGTCCACGACCACGCTGCGGGGCACCCCCGCCGCGCTGTCTTCGAGGCTCGGGGTGAGGTCGTCGCGGCCGAGCTCGCGCGCGTAGCCGAACACGGGCGCCGCGTAGTCGACCTTGCCGTGCACCGCGCGGGCGTAGGGGTCGACGAGCAGCTTGTTGGGGTTGAACCTGTGGCCGCTCCGCGGCTCGTAGGGGCCGAAGACGCGGTAGCCGTAGCGCTGCCCGGCGCGGACGCCCTCGACGTGTGCGTGGTAGACGTGCGCCGTGCGCTCGCGGAGCGGGATGCGTGTCTCCCGGTTCGCCTCGTCGAAGAGGCAGAGGTCCACGCCCGTGCCGTGCGCCGAATACACGGCGAAATTGACGCCGCGGGCGTCGGGCGTCGCGCCGAGCGGGAACGGGTGGCCGGGACGGAGGGTGTACTCCATGGGGCGTGAGTCTACACGGCGCCGCGGAGTTTAGAGGCGGCCGCTCTCGCGGAGGAGCCCACGGACGCGCTCGAAGCGGGCGAGGAGCGTGGGGTCCCGCAGGAGCTCGGAGAGATCCGCAGGGAGCCTGTAGGTCCAGTTCTCGGGCCCCACCACGCCGGGGGTGTTCACGCGGGTGGTCTCGAAGAGGAGCTCTTGCACCAGCACGAGGGCGAGCTCGGAGCGCGACGAGTAGAGCGCGCCGAGGAGCGCGAGGTTTCGCTCTTCGTCCGTCGCGAACGGCGTGGCGAGGCCCCAGTTCTTGGCGAGGGCCTCGCGCTCCCACGCCTCGAGCTCGGGCCACCAGGCCGTGATCGGCGCCGTGTCGTGGGTGCTCCAGCACGCGACGCTGCGCTCGGGGAGGTCGCTCGGGCGGGTGTACACGCCGTCGCGGCGATCCCAGGGGAGCACGCGGTAGCCAGGGATGCCGAGGCGGACCAGGCTCTCCCGCGCGAAGTCCGGGATGACCCCGAGGTCTTCCGCGATGACCTGCGACGGGCCCGCGGCCTCGAGGATGGCCGAGAGCACCTTCTCACCGCGCGCCTGCTGCGCGGGCTCGGAGTCGGGCAGGAACGCCCCCTTCGAGCCGGGCGCGCGCACCCACTGGCGGAAGTAGCCTATCGCGTGGTCGAGCCGGAAGCGGTCGTAGAGGGTAGCGGCGTGGGCCGTGCGCTGGCGGATCCAGTGGAGATCGGTCGCGTCCAACGTGTGGAAGTCGTACGCGGGGAGGCCCCAGTCTTGGCCGTCGGCCGAGAACGCGTCGGGCGGGGCGCCGAGCGAGAGATCGAGCCGGAACTCGGCGCGGTTCACCCACACGTCGGCGCTCTCGCTCCCGACGATGAAGGGCAGATCGCCCATGAGCTCGACCCCGAGCTCCCCGAGGCGCGCGCGCGCGCGGCGCCACTCCGACTCGAGCAGGAGCTGACGGTACAGGTGCTCGAGCACGGCGCGGCCGAGCGGGTGCCCGGGGTCGGGCGAGTCGCCATGGCGGACGACCTCGGGGGCCCGGTCGCGCTCGGGCTCCGGCCAGGTGGACCAGCCGTAGCCGCCGTGCGAGTCGCGGAGGGCCACATAAAGCGCGAGATCGCGGGCCCAGGGGGAGCGGTCGGCGAACGCGCGGAGCTCCGCCTCGCGAGGAGTGCCGCGGCCGTGGTCGTTCGCGAGGTAGCGCTCGAACGCGTGGCGCAGCGCGCGCTCCTTGAGGGCCCGCGCCGCGGTGAAATCGACGCGCGGCGCCGCGCGCAGGCGGGCGATCTCTGCGTCGACCTCGGCGGTTCGGAAGCCTGAGAGCGCCTCGCCCGCGAGCTCGGGGATCTCGCGGATGGTGAGGTAGATGGGGTCGAGCCCGAAGGCGGTGCGCGCGCCGTAGGGGCTGGACTCGCCGGCGGCGAGCTCGTACGGAGGCAGGATCTGCACGAGGCGGCTCCCGGCGAGGAGCGCGAGCTCGGCAAAAGCGCCCAGCGCCGACACTTGACCTACGCCCCAGTCGTCCGTCGTGCGGAGCGCGGCGAGCGGCAACGTGACACCTGCGAGTCGTGCGGGGCTCATGCGGGCGATGTCATGGCACCGGCGAAGGCGGGCCGCAAGCGAAACGTGCCTCTTTCGTGAGGCACGCCCGGAGAACGCGCAAGGGCTGCGATGAGACCCGCACGAATTGCGCTTCGCGCGGCCCCGGGCGCCCGAAATCCGGCTCGCCGGGCCAGCGGCGCGCTGAGCACGCGCGTTGCTTTCGCGACCCGCGAGCGCTCCCGCTCCCGAGCTCGCGCAGAGGCCCCATGGCGATCGACTACAGCTCCACGATCCCGAACAACGTCGACCTCGCGTCGAACAAGCAGCTCCAGCGCGCGCTCGAGCACTGGCAGCCGGGCTACCTCGCGTGGTGGCGCGAGATGGGCCCGGTCGACAGCACGCCGTGGGACGTGTACCTGCGCACCGCGGTGAGCGTCGATCCCAAAGGGTGGGCGCACTTCGACTACGTAAAGATGCCTGACTACCGCTGGGGCATCTTCCTCACGCCGCCCGAGCCGGACCGCAAGGTAGGCTTCGGCAAGCACCGCGGAGAGCCCGTGTGGAACGAGGTGCCCGGCGAGTACCGC
The DNA here is from genome assembly GCA_016720545.1 of Myxococcales bacterium. Classification (NCBI taxonomy): domain Bacteria; kingdom Pseudomonadati; phylum Myxococcota; class Myxococcia; order Myxococcales; species Myxococcales bacterium. The sequence continues at coordinate 42,427 of JADKKK010000033.1, read as the reverse complement.
AGCACGCTCCGGCGCATCATCGTCACCCAGGGCGACACCGAGCCGGCCAGCGTGGAGCAGCAGCGGCATCTCGGGAGGACCGCGCCGTCGCTCTACGATCTCCGCAACCTCCTCCAGGTGAACGTGGAAGAGGGCCGGCACCTCTGGGCGATGGTGTACCTCCTCCACGCGTACTTCGGCCGCGACGGGCGCGAGGAGGGCGACGAGCTGCTCGCGCGGCGGTCGGGCGACGAGGACAAGCCGCGCATCCTCGGGGCGTTCAACGAGCGCACCCCCGACTGGCTCTCGTTCTTCATGTTCACGTTCCTCACCGACCGCGACGGCAAGTACCAGCTCGCGGCGCTGGCCGAGAGCGCGTTCGATCCGCTCGCTCGCTCCACGCGCTTCATGCTCACCGAGGAGGCCCACCACCTCTTCGTCGGCGAGTCGGGCATCGCCCGCATCCTCCAGCGCACGGCCGAGATCATGAAGCAGCACAAGGTGGAGGCGCCCGACCAGGTGCGCCGGCACGGCGTGATCGACCTCGACACGCTGCAGCGGTATCTGAACTTCCACTTCAGCGTGACGCTCGACCTCTACGGGTCGGAGGTGTCGTCGAACGCCTCGACCTTCTACCGAGAGGGCCTGAAGGGGCGCTTCGAGGAGGACAAGATCGACGACGATCACGAGCTGTCGACGCGCGACTACCCGCTCCTCACGTTCGACGGCGCGAGGCTCGTGGAGGGCCGCGAGAACGCCCTCATGACGCTGAACGAGCGCCTCCGAGACGACTACATCGTCGACTGCCAGGCGGGCGTCGATCGCTGGAACAAGGTGCTCGCGCGCGCCGGGATCGCCCGCGCTCTGACGCTGCCCCACAAGGCGTTCCACCGAAAGATCGGCGTGTTCTCGAAGGCCTTCGTGAGCCCGACCGGGGAGGTGCTCTCCGAGGCCGAGTGGCGCGCGCGGGAGGCCGAGTGGCTGCCCACGAAGGAGGACGAGGCCCACGTGCAGTCGCTGATGGGGCGCGTGATCGAGCCCGGCAAGTACGCGAGCTACATCGCGCCGCCGCTCCGCGGCGTGAACAACATGGCGCCCGACTTCGCCTACGTCCGCTTCAACTGACCGTGGCCCCGACGAGCCCTCCCGCGGGCGCGAGCCCCACGAGCGCGAGCTCCGTGAGTCTCCCGCTGGCCCGCCAGCACCTCATCGATCCGGACGTTTGCATCCGCTGCAACACGTGCGAAGAGGCCTGTCCCACGGGCGCCATCCTCCACGATAAGCGGCAGTACGCCATCACCTTCGAGCTGTGCGACGCGTGCGGCGACTGCCTGCCCCCCTGCCCCACCGGCGCCATCGACAGCTGGCGCCAGGTGAGCACGCCGCACTCCGTGCAAGACCAGCTCGCGTGGGACTCGCTCCCCCACGATGAGGCGCCCCCGGCCGCGACCGGCGGGGCCGGGGATCCCTCCAGCGCGCAGGTGCCACCCGACGTGCTGCGGCTCACCGAGCAGGCCACGGCGCTCGGCGGGCACGTGCCGCCGCCGTGGTCCGCGGCGCACCCCTACGTGGGGCTCTACACGCCCGACCGCCCCGCGACCGCCACCGTAGTCGGCAATCTGCGCCTGACCGACGACGACGCAGAGAGCGACATTCGGCACCTCGTGCTCGACTTCGGCAAGCGGGCTTTCCCCGTGCTGGAGGGGCAGTCGATCGGCGTGCTGCCGCCGGGGCAGGACGCCCACGGGCGCCCCCACCACGTGCGCCTCTACTCGGTCGCGAGCCCGCGCGACGGGGAGCGGCCGCGGCACAACAACCTCGCGCTCACGGTCAAGCGCGTCACGGTGGACCACGAGGGGCGCCCGGTGCGCGGCGTCGCCTCGAGCTACCTCTGCGATCTCGCCCGCGGCGACACGGTGGCGGTCACGGGCCCCTACGGCGCGAGCTACCTCATGCCGAACCACCCGGGCGCGAACCTGCTCATGATCTGCACCGGCACGGGCTCGGCCCCGATGCGGGCGATGACCGAGCGCCGGCGCCGGCGGCTCGCGCTCCGCGAGGGCGGCGAGCTCTCTCTCTTCTTCGGCGCGCGCGCGCCCGGGGAGCTGCCCTATTTCGGGCCGCTGCAGAAGCTCCCGAAGGACTTCATCGACGTGGAGCTCGCGTTCTCTCGCGCGCCGGGCTCCCCCAAGGCCTACGTGCAAGACCGCCTGCGGGCGCGGGGCGACGACGTGGCGCGCCTCCTGGCGAGCGAAGACACGTTCGTGTTCATCTGCGGGCACAAGCGAATGGAGGCGGGCGTGCTCGAGGCGCTCGCCGACATCTGCAGACTGCACGCTATGGACTGGCCCTCGACGCTCGACTCCCTGCGACGCGAGGGCCGGTTCCACGTCGAGACCTACTGAGCGAGCCCGCGGCCTCCGCGGGGCGTCGCGCGAAAACGCCCGGAGGCGCGCGCCAGGCGGGAACCTTTCAGCTTCGGGGTAGACTGAAGCGCGATGGAGAGAGCCGGCGCCCTCGTTCTCGCGATCACGCTGTCGGTCACGGCGCACGTGACCGCGGCCGCCGTGCTCACGGTGCGTCGGGCGCAGGCCGCCGTGTCCGTCGAGCCCCCGGCGCCGGTGGGAGGCCTCAAGAACCTGGTGGGCGACTCCTTCGAGCTGCCCGCGCCGACGCTCACGCCCCCCGACGACGTCGCGCCCGCCGCGCCGGCCCCCGCGCCCGAGCCGACCGCCACCAGCGCCAGCGCCGCGCCGGGCACCAAAGCCACCCCCGAGGGCGACGGCCCGAGCCGCCCCGCGAGCCCTCGCGGGCGCGCCGCACCCACCGCCGGCCCCACCACCCTGCAGGCCGCCGCGGGGGCCACCGGGCGCCTCCCCCGAGTCGGCCACCGGCTCGGGGCCGCCCGTGTACGGCGCGGCGGGTGAGCGCGGCGCGGTCGACCTGGCGACGGCGTTCACGCGCGGCTTCCCCCAGGCCGCCAGCGCCGATCCCGCGTGGACCACCGCGCCCCTCGGCGCGGCGGGCGAGGTCGACGTGGTGCTCACTCTCGACGAGACAGGCAAGCTCGTGGACTCCCAGGTGGGCCCCGGGGCCACGGCGCCCCTCGCCGCGGGCATCCGCCGCACCCTCGCCCTCGTGGGCGGCCGCGCGTTCACCTCGCGCGGGAAGGTCACGCGGCTGCACCTCGTGGCCACCGTGTCGCCCGACACCGTGCACGACGGCCTCCACGGCGACGTGTTCGCGATCGGCGGCAGCTACGCGGGGAGCGAGGGGCAGGCGTTCTTCGCGCTCGCGATCGGCCGCCGCGTCGACCTCAGGGTGCGCCCCCGCTGACGCGCTCGTAAATGACGAGCGGCGCCCGTTCGAAGGACACGCGGTAGCTCGGGGCACGTTGGCCCGCGCCTCGGGCGTGGCCTCCCACATGAGCACGTGGTCGAAGCGCGGGGTGGCCTCCGCCCAGAACTCGGCCCACCGCTCGCGGTACTCGCGCGGGCAGTCGTCGGGGCGGAGGTTGTTCTGGTGAAGGAACGCGCACATGCCGTCGGCCGAGCGCATGCCCGGGGCGAAGCCCTCGAGCACGAGGTGGTTCCAACGATCGGGGGGGGCCTCGCGGTACATGACGGGGAACGAGCGCGAGTGCGCGAAGAGCAGCGGCGCGCTCGTGTCCTTCGCGACCACGTAGAAGCCCCACGCGTGCAGGAGGCTCCGTGAGTTCTCGCTCACGCCCTTCGCGCGGAACACGAGCGGCATGAGGCGCGCGCCCCGCGGCACCGCGTCGATGCCCGCGGTGAAGGCGCGCCGATCGCGCTCCAGTCGCGTGTAGTCTACACTCATCGCCGCCATGTTGAGCACCGCGGCGACGAGCCCGAGCGCGACCACCCCGCGGGGCAGGCGCTCGGGCACCCGGACCAGGGCGGCGAACCACAGGTACGGCAGGAACCGCGAGTTCATGTGAAACCAGTTCGTGGCCGCGTAGGGCGTGAAGATGTACGCCGCCACGAGCACGCCGAGGGCCCACGACGAGAAGAACGGCACGTCGACCTTGCGGCCGCGCAGCGCGAAGATCACGAGCGCCGCCGTGGGGAGCAGCGTCAGCACCTCGAGCTTGGTGAAGCCCCAGAGCCACTCGGCCCAGGCGTTGTAGAGCAGCTCCCACGCGGGCAGCACGGCGAAGATCGCCACGTGGCCGCTCATGGTGCCCTTCGGCTCGCCGAGGTGCACGGCGACCGAGAGGACCACGAGGGTGGCCGCGGGGCAGAGCGGCAGGGCCAGCGCGCGCAGACCGGCGACGAACCCGGCGCGCCCGCGGCGGGCCAGCTCGACGAGGATGAGCAGGTACATGACGAGCAGCGCGAACACGTGCGCGTACCACCCGATCACGCCGAGGAGCGCGATGAGCGCGCCCGTGAGGCCGCGCGGCGCGCGAGGCGAGCGAGACGAGCCAAGGTGCAGGTGGCAGAGCGCGAGCACGGCGAGCGAGATGGGCACGCCCAGCGCAAAATCGAGCATGCCCATCGACACGAACCAGTTGTGCACCATGGGCCACGCGAAGAGAGACGCCAGCACCGCCTTCGCCTTGCTCTCGGTGAGCACGAGCACGGCCCACGGGAGCGCGAACGCGCCCGCGGCCAGCACGAGGAACGTGAAGAGCTTGGCCGCGAGGAACGTGCCCGTGACGCCGCCCACCGCGTGGAGCCACGCGAAGAGCGCGCCGTTGGTCTTCATGTGGCCGTTGAAGACGAACTCCGGATACAGCGCCGGATGTGTGACCACGTGGATCGACGCGAGGTGGTTCGGGAGGTCCTGCATGGGCGGGACCTCCGTGAAGAAGAGCGGCGTGGCCGCGAGCACGAAGAGGGTCAGCCCGAGGCCGAGCACGAGCGAGCGCGACGACCGCGCGACGAGGGCGTCGAGCATGCGGCGCCGGTTCGGCGGGGTCGACCTCGCGACGCCGGGCGCGCTCATCCGTGGGCCTCTGCCCAGTTCGGCCCGTGGGCCACGTCGACCACGAGCGGCACGCGCAGCGTGGCCACGCCCTCCATGATCGCCTTCGCGTTGAGGCTCGCCTGCGCGAGCTCGGCCAGGGGCACCTCGAACACCACCTCGTCGTGCACCGTGAGCACCATGCGCGCGCCGGGCGAGACGGGAGCGCGGTCGAGGGCGAGCAGCGCGACCTTCATGAGGTCGGCTGCGGACCCCTGGATGGGCGTGTTCTTCGCGACCCGCTCGGCCTCGAAGCGGAGCCCGCGGTTGGCCGAGTGGAGGTTCGGCAAGAAGCGCCGCCGCCCGAGCAGCGTGCGCACGGTCTCGCCGCGCTTCGCGTCGGCCACGGTGCGATCGAGGTAGGACTTCACCCCCTCGTAGCGCTGGAAGTAGGCCTCGATGAAGGCCGCCGCCTCGGCGCGCGCGATGCCGAGTTGCTTGGCGAGCGCCGAGTCGCCCATCCCGTAGATGACCCCGAAGTTGATGGCCTTCGCGCGGCGGCGCATCTCCGAGGTGACCTCCCCGAGGGGCACCTCGAAGACGAGCGAGGCGGTGTAGGCGTGCACGTCCTCGCCGCTCGCGAACGCCTCGCAGAGGCGCGGATCTTCGGAGAGGTGCGCGAGGAGCCGGAGCTCGATCTGCGAGTAGTCGGCGGACACGATCGCCGAGCCCGCGGGCGCGACGAAAGCCGAGCGGATCTCGCGACCCACGGCGCTGCGGATCGGGATGTTCTGGAGGTTCGGCTCGATCGACGACAGGCGCCCCGTGGCCGCGACGGTCTGCTCGAATTGCGTGTGAATACGATATGTTACGGAGTTTACGGCGCGCGGCAGGGCGTCGACGTAGGTGCCCTTCAGCTTGTCGAGCTCGCGGTGGTGGACGATCACCTCGGGCAGCGGGTGCCGGCCCGCGAGCTCCTCGAGCACGGCCGCGTCGGTGCTGCGGCCGCCCTTCGGCGTGCGCTTGATGACGGGGAGCTTGAGCTCGTCGAAGAGGATGGTCTCGAGCTGGTCGCGCGAGCGGAGCGCAAACTCGTGACCGGCGAGCTCCTTCGCGCGGCGCTCGAGATCCGCGAGCTCCCCCGTGAGGCGCTCGCCCACGCCCGCGAGCCGGGCCTCGTCGAGGAGGACGCCGGCCCGCTCGAGCTTCACCAGCACGCGCGCGAGCGGCAGCTCGAGGTCCTGGAGGAGCTCGCCCATGCCCTCCTGCTCGACGCGCTGTCCGAGCCGGAGCGAGACCGAGAGCGCCGCGTCGGCGAGGCCGCCCGCATAAGGGATGAACGACTCGACGTCGATCTCGTCGGGGTCGAGGCGGGCCTTCCCGCGCGCCTGCGAGCCGGGGACCGTGAGCTCGAGGCCGAGCTCGCGGCGCGCGAGGTCGGCGAGCGTATGCGGGGTCTCGGGATCGAGCACGTACCCAGCGAGCGCAGGATCGAAGACGAGGCCCGCGAGGGGCATGCCGTGGCGCTCGAGCACGTGCTCGATGAAGCGCCCGGGCGCGAGGCACTTCTCGATCGCCGGGCTCGCGAGCGCGGGGCCGAGCACGGCGACGACGGTCGAGAGGGCGAGCTGCGAAGGAGCGCCGAGCGTGCGGTGGGCGAGCGGCAGGTACCGGCCGTCGCCCTCGGTGGCGGCGAGGCCGAGGCCGACCAGCGCCGCCCGCATGGGGTCTTCGCCGACCACGACGACCGACACCGCGAGTCGGCCCTTGGCGGTGGCGTCGGCCACGAGCGCGACGAGCTCGGCCTCGGTGAGGAGCGCGCGGGTCGTGCGCACCACGGGCGCCGGGGCCGCGGGCTTGGGTGCGCCCGAGCGCGCCGAGGGCCCGCGTGGCGCCGTCGGCGCGCGTCCGCCGCCGCCGCCACCGTCCAGCTGATCGCGGAGCCTGTGGAACTCGAGCTCGGTGAAGAGCTCGCGGAGTCGGTCCACATCGGCGCCGCCGTACGCGAGCTCCGAGGGGCTCCACGTGAGCTCGGCGGTCGCGTCGAGCGTGACGAGCCGCTGGGAGAGGCGCGCGTCGGCCTCGTGCTCGCGGAGCGCGTCGCGGAGCTTCACGCGCTTCACCTCGTCGAGGCGCGCATAGACGCCCTCGAGCGTGCCGAACTGACCCAAGAGGTCGGCCGCGGTCTTGGGCCCCACGCTCGGCACGCCGGGGACGTTGTCCGAGGTGTCGCCGGTGAGCGCCAGGAGGTCGCGGAGCTGGCTCGGCGGCACACCGAACTTCGTCGCGACCTCGGCGGGTCCATACACGCGGTCACGCATCGAGTCCCACAGCACGACACGGGTGTCATCGTCCCGGACCAGCTGCATGAGGTCTTTGTCGGCGCTGACCACCACCACCGACATCCCGTCGGTCAGCGCCCGGGCCGTCACCGCGGCGATGAGGTCGTCGGCCTCCAGACCGTCTTTCTGAAAGATGGGGATGCCATAAGCCCCTACGATCTCGCGGCAACGCACCATCTGCGAGGCCAGATCCGGCGGGGCGGGCGGGCGCGTCGCCTTGTACCGGGGGTCGATCTCCTTGCGGAAGCTCGGCGTGCGCGAGTCCATCGCCACGGCGAACATGGCCGGGCGGCGGTCGTTGACCACCTTCTGCAGCATGTTCACGGTGCCCATCACCGCGTGGGTGACCTCGCCACGGGAGCTCGAGAGGGGGGCTATCGCGTGGTAGGCGCGGAACACGTACCCGGACAGGTCGACCAGGTACAGCACGCCCGGCGCCCCCGCGGCGGGCAGCGCGGCCGACTTCTCCAGCGTCACGGGGCGCCTCGGCTCATGCACCGCGTATAGCGCCGTTCTCACCCACCCCGGCACTGGAAATAGCGCGCGAGGACCCCGCCCCCGAGCCCCCGTCTCGCCCCGCTGGACGCTCCCCCGGCGCGGGACTACGCTTTGAGACGCGCAGCTGGGGGCCAAGGCGCGGCGGTGGAGCGGCCTCCTCAGTCGGCACGTGCTTTGCTAGCGAAGTAGACGCCCATGAACCAGACCCTCCCGCCGACCTCCTCGTCCCTCGTCGCTGGCAAGTACCAGCTGGTGCGCCGCATCGGCCAAGGCGGCATGGGCTCCGTGTGGGAGGGCCGCCACGCGTCGCTCGGCACCACGGTCGCCATCAAGTTCATCGAGAACGACTACGCGGACAACGCCGACGCGCGCACGCGCTTCGACCGCGAAGCACGCGCGGCGGCCTCGATCCAGTCGAAGCACGCGATCCAGATCTTCGACCACGGCGTGACGGAGGACGGCAAGCCCTACATCGTCATGGAAATGCTGAAGGGCGAGCCGCTCGACAAGCGGCTCCAGCGCCTCCATCGACTGCCGCTCGCGGACGCCGCGCGCATCCTCCAGCAGGTGGGGCGGGCGCTCGCGCAGGCGCACGAGAAGGGCATCGTCCACCGCGACCTGAAGCCCGAGAACATTTTCCTCGTGACCTCGCCGGACGACGATGAAGAGATCGCCAAGGTGCTCGACTTCGGCATCGCCAAGGTCCAGCCGTCGAGCGGCTCCCCCGGGCTCACGTCGAGCACCAAGACGGGCGCCGTGCTCGGCACGCCCTACTACATGTCGCCCGAGCAGGCGCGCGGGCTCCGGAACGTGGATCACCGCACAGACGTGTGGTCCATCGGCGTCATCGCGTTCCGCGCGGTGACCGGGCGCCTGCCCTTCGAGGGCGAGTCCGTCGGTGACCTGCTCGTGAAGATCTGCACCTCGCCCCTCCCCGTCCCATCTCAGGTCGCGCCGGAGCTGCCGCCCGCGTTCGACGCGTGGTTCATCACGGCGCTCGAGCGGGACCCCCAGCGTCGCTTCTCCACGATGGCGGAGGCGATCGACGGCCTCGCCTTCGCGGCGGGGATCACGGTGCGGCGTGGAAACGCGGGCACGCCGGCGACGCCCTTCATGCCAGTCGGCGCCGCGGCCATGGGCGTCGCCCCCACGCTCAGCCCGGACTCCGTGGTGGCGGCCGGCGGCACGTCGGCGCCGTTCACCGCGAACGCGCTCGATCACGAGTCGCGTGAGCTCGTGCGCGGGCCGAGCGGCCTCCTGATCGCCGGCGTCGCCGCGGCGGTGCTGGCCCTCGGCCTCGGCGCCGGCGGCCTCACGCTCTTCGCGCGGAGCCGCGCCTCCGCCGCTCAGTCGTCGGTCGGGGTCGTGGCCTCGCCGCAACCTCCCGCGAGCGCCGCCGCGCCGCTCCCCACCATGGAGCCCCTCGCGCCCTCGAGCGCGACGGCCTCGGCGGCCCTCGCGGCCCCTGCCGCCTCGGTGGCCACTCCCGGGAAGCCCACCTTCGCGCCCGGCCCGTCGACGGCGCCCGGGAAGCCCGGGAAGCCCGGCAAGCCCACCCCGTCGACGGCGCCCTCCGCCCCGCCCCCCCCCGCGGTCTCGCCGCCGCCTCCCCCGCCTCCCCAGCCCGCTCCGCAGCCGCCGCCACCGCCGCCGCAGGTCAAGCCCAAGCACGACCAGCCGGGCTACTGAGCCACGTCACCCGAGCCGCTCGAGCCCCGCGTCGATGGCCGCCAGCGCCTCGCGGGCGCCCAAGGCGAGGCCCACGTGCTCCGGCGCGCCTCGTCGCGCGGGAGGCACCTCGGGCTCGCGCACGTTGATACGCACGAGGGTCGCCTCGTACGCCCGCGCCAGCCCCTCGGAGAAACCTCGCACCGTAGGCACGTGCGTGCCCGCGCCGCACTCGACGATCACCCAGCCTCGTCCGTCGGCGCCACGGCTGACTCCGGCGCCGCGGGCCGCGCGCGCACGCTTCGCGTCCTCGAGCCAGGCCGCGAGGCGCTCCTCCTGCGCCTCGGTACGCGAGCCGTCCCACGCCCCGTCGCCGAACATGAGGATCGCCGGGCGGAGGAGCCCGCCGCACCGCGGGCACGCGGGCCAGGGCCGGCGCGCGCGCAGGGTCACCGGGTCGAGGTCGATCGACACGCCCTCGGCCCCGTGGAGCGGCATCCCACATTCGCGTGTACACTGCACATGATGGATGCTGCCGTGGCACTCGACGATGTGCGCCTCGTCGAAGCCCGCGCGCTGAAACTGACCGTCCACGTTCGAGGTGAAGACGAACGCGCGGCCCGCGCGCGCGGCCCAGCGCCGCAGCACCTCGAAGCCCGCGTGCGGCGCGGTCCGCCGATAGAGCGCGAGGCGGTGCCCATAGAAGCCCCACGCGAGCCCGGGGTCCGACGCGAACCAGCGCGGGTTCGCGAGGTCGGCGAACCCGAGGCCGAGCGCGCGGAACGGAGGGTAGGCGCGCCAGAAGCCCTCGTCGCCCCGAAAGTCGGGCAGCCCCGAGTCGACCCCCATCCCCGCGCCCGCGGCGATGACGAGCGCCGAGGCCGACGCGAGCGCCGCAGCGGCGCGTTCGACGAGGGCGGCGAGGGCGGCGCGACGCTCCTGCTCCATCGCTTCCATGGCTTCCATCGCGGGCTAGTGTACGCTCGGCGCGGCCAGCCAGACCAGCCAGACCAGCCAGACCAGCCGCGCCCGCGTGTCTCCGCGGTCAGGGCCGCGCTCCCCGAATCGCTCGACCAGGATGCCCATGCGACGCCCCCTCCGTCACGCTACGCTCGCCCTCGCGCTCCTCACCGCAGCGATCTCTCTCGCGCCTCGGCGCGCGGAGGCACAGGCCCAGCTCTCCGAGGCCGAGAAGAAGGCGGCCGCCCGCGCCCTCTTCACCGACGGCGTGAAGGCGCAAGACGCGGGGCACCCCGCCGACGCGCTCGTGCTCTTCCAGAAGGCGCAGAACCTCTACGACGCGCCGACCCACTTGATGCACATCGCGCAGTGCCAGGTGCTCACGGGCAAGCTCGTCGAGGCGGCGGAGACCTACGAGACCCTGAAGCGCGTGCAGCTCGCGCCCAGCGCCCCCGACGTGTTCGTGCAGGCGAAGACCCAGGCCGCGGCCGAGCTGCCGGGGGTGCGCGCGCGCATCCCGAGCCTGAAGATCGAGCTGTCGCCGAAGCCCGAGGGCCTGCGGAACCTCCAGGTGGTCGTCAACAACGTGATCATTCCACTGGATCTCGTCGGCGTCGCGCGGCCCGTGAACCCCGGCGTCGCGAAGGTCTCGGCGCGGGCCGACGGCTACGCGCAGAGCACCCTCGACGTCACGATCAAGGAGAAAGAGACCCGCTCGGTCACCCTCGCGCTTGCGCCGGGCTCGGGCCCACCGCCGCCGGCTGCCGTGCCCGGGGCGCCGGGCACCCCTCCGCCGCTCTACCCGCCGCCGGACAACGCGAAGCCCTCGACGCCGCCGCGGCCTCCGCCCACGAGCGCGGGCATCATCGTCGGCGCGCACGTCGGCGGCATCGGTATCGCGCGGGAGACCGCGGGCGACGGCAGCGGCGGGCTCGCCGGCGGCGCCGACTTCATGTTCCGCTTCGCCAAGGTCGTGCTGGTGGGCGCGACCGCGCAGGTCTCGTCGATCAACTCGGTCACCGGCTACATGGGGGCCGCGCGCATCTCGTTCTTGACGAGCCCCGACCGCTTGGCTTTCACGGCGGGCGCGCTCGGCGGCGTGCGCGGCAGCGGCGGGGTGAACGGCGGAACGTTCGGCGGCACCCTCGGCCTCTCCATTCCCGTGAACCCGCACTTCCGCATCGACCCGCGATTGGATGTAACGGCCACGCGGTACGACGTGCTCGGGCTCACGCCCTATGTGTTCTTGGGCGTGGGCGGGTACTTCAACCACGACTTCAAGTCGAAGCCGGAGGACCCCAAGTAGCGCTGGCCCCTTGGCCCCTTGGCGGAATGGCATACGCAGAGGATTTAAAATCCTTGGCCCGGAAGGGCGTGCCGGTTCGAGTCCGGCAGGGGCTACTAGGTTGATTCTGCTCGTCTTTTCGCCGATTTACGTCGCCGCACTTCGTTGCTCCTCCTCGCCGGGCAGCAGTAGGACTCGTCGTCGCGCCTCGCACGGCTCGCAACTCGGCGAAAATCCTCGGTCATCAAGCGGTTCGGCGCTCTTGGTTGATGCTCGAGGCGATGACGCTCCCCCTGGTCCGCGGCGGCGAGCTCACCTGCCGCCCAGGCTGAACCCGCAGCGCGCGCCAAGGCCGAGCTAACCTCTCGGTCTGCTTGATCTTTCGTCCCCGCGCTCGACGGGCTACGGTGCCAACATGAGAAGCGCGCGGTTGGTGAGCCTCCTCGCCGTGGTCGCCGGGCTTGTCGCGCTCGCGAGCGCGTGCGGCGGAGAGCCCGACCCCTCGACACCTGCCCCGCCGGAGCCCGCGTCGAGCGCGCCGACCGCGACCGCGACCGCGCCGCCCCCTCCTGCGACGACGGCGCCGCCACCGCCGCCAGTTCCTTCGACCGAGCCCACGCCAACGTACGAGGACGGCGCGGCGTTCGTGCCGCAAGCGCACGTCCCGTATGTCGTCATGCAAGTGCCCGAGCGGCTCGCGCTGGAAATGGAGAGCCCCGCGCCCGCCGCGCGCGCACGCGCCGCGGCGAAGAGCGGCGGCTCGGCGCAGCTGTTCACGTTCACCGCCGCGGCCGACGGCACCTTCACGATCCGCAACGGCGCGAGCGGCCTGCTCCTGCAGACCGGCGGCACCGCCGCGGGGCTCCCGGTGCTCCAAGGCGCGGCGGACCCTGGCGCGGCGTTCCATGTGCTCGCGGCCCCCGGGGACACCTTCCGGCTCATCAACGCGCGCAGCCGGCGGTGCCTCACCCAGGTGCCGGGCGTCGGCATCGAACAGCGCACCTGCGCGCCCCTCTCCGACCCGGCGGGCGCGAGCCAGCGGTTCACCTTGTGGCCGGCCAAGAAGGGCGCCGCGCTCACCACGAAGAACCCCGGGTGGGAGGCGAAGGTGAGCTCGCTCGAGCCCTCGTGGCACTACTCGTGGAGCGCCGTCCTGCAGCCCACGAGGCCACAAGGGGTCCCGTTCGCGCCGATGATTTGGGGATACTACGGGCCGACCCCGACCTTCCAGGAGACGATCGCCACGCTCACGCAGCAGCGCGCGCAGGGCTTCGTCACCGAGCTGCTCGGCCTGAACGAGCCCGATGGCGTCGACCAGGCCAACGTCTCGGTCGCTCGCGCGCTAGAGGCCTGGCCAGCGTTCGAGTCGACGGGGCTCCGGCTCGGCAGCCCCGCGCCAGTCAACCCCACGAACGCGTGGATGCGAGAGTTCATGACCGCGGTCGACGCCCAGGGCCTCCGCGTCGACTTCGTGACCGTGCATTGGTACGGCGGTCTCAACGCCGACAGCCTGCTCAACGTGCTCCAGTCGGTGCACACCCTCTACGGGCGCCCCGTGTGGCTGACCGAGTTCGCGCCCGCCGACTGGGCGGCGACGCCGGAGCGCCCCAACCGCTACACCCCCGCGGACATCGAGGCGTTCATGCGTCGCGCGCTCCCGCTGCTCGACGCCGCGCCCTTCGTCGAGCGCTACTCGTGGTTCTCGTTCGCACCGAGCTCGCTCCCGGGTGGCCCGGCCGCGCTGTTCGACGACGACGGCAACCTCACGCCGCTCGGCCAGGTCTACCAGCGCCACCCGCTCTGACCGCGGGCCTGGCGCCTCCGCGCACAAGGCCTCGAGCGTGTGCCGCCGTACGAGCCTGGCGCTCCGCAGCGATGAGTGTCGTGCGGAGTCGGGCTCGATCGACAACATCGGCGAGTGGAGGCTACCGACGAGCTACGCCACCTGCGGAGGCAAGGGCACCTGCCCGGCCCCCACGCGCCGCGGTGGCGCGTGCGCGCCGACGCGCCTCAGTCGCCGAGGCGCGTCTCGACCTGCACGCGCGACCCCTCGAGCGCCCTATGCACTGGGCACTTGTTGGCGATCGCGAGCAGCCGCCCGCGCGCGTCCGCGTCGAGCTCGCCGCGGAGCGTGATGGTGCGCACGATGTGCCGCACGAGGCTCGGGTCGCGCGGCTCACGCTGCTCGAGCGTCACCTCGAGGCCCTCGAGCGCGTACCCTTTGCGGTCGGCGTAGAGGCGTAGGGTCATGTTCGTGCACGCGCCGAGCGCGGCCGCGAGCAGCTCGAACGGCGGCGGCCCCTGGTCGGTGCCCCCCACCGCGAGCGGCTCGTCCGCGACGAGCGCGTGCGGGCCGCAGGCCACGGCGTTGCGGAGCTTGGAGGAGGCGGTGGCGGTGACCGTGACCGTGCGCTCGTGCATGCCCCGCCTCTACCACGGCCCGGAGCACGACCGCGACGACGGCTCTTCAGCTCCGCTCGCCGCGCGCGGCGTCTCGCGCGGCGCGGGCCCCCTCGGCCGCGAGGGCGTCGGCGCGCTCGTTGCCCGCGTTGCCGTTGTGCGCGCGCACCCACTGGAACGCGACGCGGAGCCCGCGCGCCGTCACGCTGGCGTCGATCGCGCGGAGGTGTTCGACCAGGAGCGGATCGACGTTGGCGAAGCCGCTGCGACGGTAGTCGGCGAGCTTGTCCTGCAGGGTCGCGACGAGCCCCTGGTTGTCCGAGAACACCCGCGCGTGGGCGCCCTCGGGCAAGGTCGCGAGCGCTTCGGCCACGGCCCGCACCTCCATCACCTTGGCGTGCGTGGCGGCGGCCGAGCCGCGCCCCTCGAGGACCGCACCGGTGGGAGACTTCACGACGTACCCCCACCCGCCCGGGCGCAGACCGTCGGGCCCCGCCTTGCACGAGCCGTCGGTGTACACGAGGTGCTCTCGAGGCGGCATATCGCAAGCGTAGCAAGCCGTGGGCGGCCCGGCTCGGGTGGTCGAACGGCGGGGCGCGCGGGGCGGTAAATTCGCCTCGACGCCCCCACGCCGCGTGCGACACTGCTCGCATGGCACTCCGTGGTTACGTGCGCCTCGCCGGAATAGGCCTCCTTGGGCTCCTCGGGTTCCAGCTCCAGGCGTGCGGCTCCGAGCCCGACCCCGGTGCGGAGGTGCGCAAGAAGCCCGGCGTCACGCCCAGCGCCAGCGCCACGGGCACCACCACCCCGCCCACCGAGCCGCCGCTCGACCTCCGGAAGGAGCGCCCGTGGGAGGTCATCAGCGAGGCCGGCGAGACCTACCTGTCCGACGTCTTCTACGCCGAAGCGGCGCAGAACGAGCAGGTGATGCCCTACGCGATCGACGGCCACGTCATGATCGATCGCCTCATCTACCCCACCCTCGGCAACCCGAACCTCTACGTGAAGTCGGACCCGCAGGACTCGTTCATGGTGGTCACCCGCCTCGAGGACGACGTGCTGAAGCACCTCGCCCCGAAGGTCACCGGCACGAAGCCCGGCACCGAGCTCGGCGTCGTGAGCCTCTCCGAGACCAACGCGAGCGCCGTGGTGTTCCTGCTCGTCCCTCGGCCGCAGCGCGCCACCTCGACCGAGATCAAGACCCCCGCGCTCTATGGGGCGGGCACCGGCAACATCCGGCTGAAGGCGAGCGAGGTGCTCGTGCACCCGGAGCCCGTCGACCAGCCGGACGTGCTGAAGGCGCGCAAGACCTACCGGTTCGTCTTCCGCCCCGACGTCATGGCCGCCGTGCCGGCCGGCCTCTACGACCTCCGAATGGAGATCCGCGAAGGCAACGCGCTCGTCACCAAGAGCTCCAAGCCGGTCTACGAATACCAGTTCAACGCGCTCCGCGTCTTCGACAAGGCGGCCGACGAATACAACGCGCTGAACGTCACCGACACCCAAGTATCGGTAGGCGATCTGTTCGACACCAAGACCCTCGCGAAGCTCGACGACTTCGTCTACTTCGTGAACACCACGCCCGACCCGGGCGTGCGCAGCTCCGCGTTCATCACCTTCAACGGCGATCTCCACAACGGGGGCTCGCCCGCCGGCTTCCGGCAGCGCTACGTGGCCACCACGTACGCCGCAGAGGCGAAGGTGATCGTCAACGCGCTGAAGAACCTGACGATCCCCATCTTTCTCACCGTGGGCAACCACGACGGCTACGTCGCGACCGGGCACGTCCCGGGCGCCGCGCGCGCGCTCGACACGGCGCTCGGCACATCGATCGAGGAGGTGGTCGGCGAGGCGACCCCCAAGGCGTGGCCCCCGGGGTACGGCTTCGCCGACTACGCGGCGTACGTGAAGCGCACCGAGACCGTCCTCGGCGGGCTCCACCGCGACATCTTCACCGGGCAGTTCGTCCGCGCCCCGGGCGACACGTTCTCCGCCGGGTGGAAGGCGCTCCCGCTGGCCGAGCGCAACATGTTCCTCTACGACGGCCTGCAGCAGTGGCAGAAGACCTACGGGCCGCTCTACTTCTCGTGGAAATTCGGAAAAAACCGCTACATCAACCTGCACTCGTACGAGATGCGCCAGCACCGGCGGTCCGGCTGGGGCATGTACACGGTCAACTACGGCGGCGCCCTCAGCGACGTGCAGGTCGACTGGATCGACCGCGAGCTCACCCGGGCGGGCGACGACGGCGGCGACGTGGTGATGCTCGCGCACCACGATCCGCGAGGCGGGCACAACGGCGAAGACTTCGGCTACCTCTTCGAGCAGCTCGAGTACCAGAGCGTCCAGCAGAGCGCGATCAACTACATCGTGAGCTCCGCGGTGAACCCCGTGGTGTGCAAGCTCCCGTGGTGGGCCATCTCGAACAACCAACAAGAGGCGTGCCTGCACGACGGCCTGCAAGAGTGGATGCGCCCCGATCCCGAGTTCGACTGCAAGCCGAGCGAGCGCGGCACCGACGGCAAGTGCCTTGCAAACCTCTTCACGGGTCCCAGCGCGAAGCCCCTCCGGTTCTCGAACCTCTCGCTGCTCGAGCGGATCGCGAAGAACCCGCAGATCCGCACGCTGATCTTCGGGCACACCCACTACCACTCGTACGAGATGTGGCAGGCCGGCGACGAGCTCCTGCCGAAGCAGCTCCCGATCGACGATCTGTCCGTGCAGAAGTTCGCCACCCTGGAGATCGAGAACCCGGTGCGCGGGTACTCCACCGTGGAGTCCGCGCACCCGTACGCATCGGAGAGCCTCGCGGGCGACGCCCTGGCCGCGCGTGAGCACATGAGCACGCCGCGGCGCCCCGACTACGATCCGAACGAGCTCGAGCGGGTCCCCCTCGAGCGGGCGGTGCGCGCCTACGCGGCCGAGTACGCGCGAGCCGCGGGCACCCTCCACCGCACCCTCGACGCCCCCGGCCAGACCGCGCGCGAGCTCGCCGTGCTGCGCCTCACCTCCAACGCCGACCTCACCAGCCAGAAGTACAACGGCCGCTCGATGTTCGGCTTCTCGGTGCTCGGCGTGAGCAAGCGGACCGACGCCCGCGGGTACGACAAGCCCCAGCTGAATCGCCTCACGTTCTTCATCAACGCCGGCAAAGATCGCTTCGACCTCGTGCGCACGGTCGACCTCGACCGAACGGTGAAGGTCTCGACCAAGGATCCGAAGAACCCCGTCGGCAAGCTCTTCACGAACTGACGCGCTCCTCGCCCGCGGCGCCGTGACCGGCCACCTCTTCACGGTTCGGCGCCATGTTCCCGAAGGCCGGCGGCGCCGAGGGGGCCGATGGGCCCTGGCGGACGAGGCGTGCGGCGCCGAGCCTCGTCGCATGGAAAGTCGCGGAGACGGGCCGCGTGCTGGTACCCTTCGGGGACCCTAAGCATGAAGAAGGCCAAGATTGTTGGGATCTCGCTCGCGGTGCTCGTCGTCGGGGGCCTCGGCGCCTACGGCCTGTCGCGCCCCAAGGTGCCCCCGGTGTCCGCCACGGGGGGTGGACCTCGTCCGGTGGGTGTCAGCCCGCAGAGCGGAGGGAAGCTCCGTGTACTCTGCAGTGAGCCGGGCAAGCCCATCAGCCCGCGCATTTACGGCATCGCGTTCGCCGACGCGCCGAAGGAGCTCGGGGCGACCCAACACCGTTGGGGCGGCAACACGACGAGCCGCTACAACCCCGACATCGCGACCTGGAACACCGCCACCGACTGGTTTTTCCAGAACGTGAAGATCGACTCCACGGAGACCTTCCTCGACAAGGCCGAGAGAGCGGGCGGCACCGCGGCGGTCACCGTGCCCATGCTGGGGTGGGTCGCCAAGGACACGAAGTCGTACTCCTTCCCCGTCGCCGAGTACGGCCCGCAGTCGAAGGTCGACCCCGAGGACACCGCCAAGGACCGCGGCAACGGCCAGACCTCGGGCGGCGTCGAGCTCACCGCGAACCCCGAGCGCGCCAACGTGAAGAGCACGCCGGAGATGATGAAGGCGTGGATCGGGCGCCTCCGCGAGGCCGACAAGAAGGCTGGCAAGCGGCGCGTGGTGCAGTGGCTCCTCGACAACGAACCGGCCCTCTGGAACTCCACGCACCGCGACGTGCACCCGTGGCCCACCACGTACGACGAGCTGCTCGAGAGGACCCTGCTCTACGCCAAGATGATCCGCGAGGCGGATCCCGAGGGCGAGATCGCGGGGCCCTCCGCGTGGGGCTGGCCCGCGTATTTCTACTCGGCGAAGGACGCGAAGGAGGGCTTCTTCTGGTCACCCGACCGCAAGGCCCACGGCGGCGAGCCGCTGCTCGCATGGTACCTGCGGAAGCTGCGGGCCGAAGGCGAGAAGGACAAGAAGCGCTACCTCGACGTGCTGGACGTCCACTTTTACCCGCAGGGCGAGAACATCCAGAACCGCGACATGACGGGCGCCGACGACGTGTACACGTCGCAGCGACGCTTCCGCGCGACCCGCGCGCTGTGGGACAAGAGCTACGTCGACGAGAGCTACATCAAAGATCGGATCTATCTCATCCCTCGGATGAAGGAGCTCATCGACCAGAACTACCCGGGCACCAAGCTGCAGATCGGCGAGTGGAACTTCGGCGCCGAGCAGCACGTCTCCGGGGCGCTCGCGATCGCCGAGGCCTTCGGGCGCTTCGCCGAGTTCGGCGTCGACTCCGCGTTCTATTGGCAGGCCCCCAAGAAGGAGCTGCCCGCGTACCAGGGCTTCCTCGCGTACCGCAACTACGACGGCCACGGCGCGCACTTCCACGACGAGCTCGTGAAGACCGAGGCGCCGCTGGGTGTGTCGATCTTCGTCTCGCGCGATCCCAAGACCCGCGCCCTCGTGGCGATCTTGCTCAACTTCGAGGCCGAGAAGGAGCTCGACGCCAGCGTCGACTGGTCGGGCTGCGGCACCACCGCCGTGAAGCGCAAGTTCGTCTACACGGGCGGCAAAGGCACGACGTTCATCGAGGCGGCCGACGCCAAAGGAGCCAGCGCCGAGTCGGTGAAGCTCCCGCCGTATTCCATCACGGTGCTCGAGCTCTAACCCACCGATTTCGGTCGCGGCGCTTGCGTCATGCGGGAGGGCGCGCTACCTCTGCGCCGTTCAGCTCTTGCTGCGCGACCCTCCGCCGACGGCGAGAGCGGCACCTGCGCCTCGTGGAGCCGAACCTCGGCGCACGCACCACTGCACCACGCGCCGGGGCAACCCGTCCGCGCCCACGCGGCAGCACGACGGCCCCCTACAAACGCCCGCCTCCGCGCGCGTTGCCGCGAGAGAGACCCGCTTTCATTCATGCATTTTCGTCCTCGTCGCCGCCGCTCCGCGTCGGCCTCTGCCTCGTCGTCCGCCACGTCCACGTCTGCGCCCCGCGGCCAGGCTCAGCGCCACCTCCCGCCGTCGACGCTCGCCGCGTTCGCCCCGGCCTCTGCGCCCCCGCGCCTCGCCGCCGCCTCGCCGGAGGAGCTCGCCGCCGTCGCCGCGTCGCCCTTCACCGCGCTCGGCCTCGCGCCGGAGCTCGTGCGGGCCGTGCTCGCCGAGGGCTACGACACGCCCACCCCCATCCAGACCGCCATCATCCCCTCGTCCCTGGCGGGCCGCGACGTCATCGCGTGCGCGCAGACCGGCACGGGCAAGACCGCCGCGTTCGTGCTCCCGCTGCTGCAGCGCCTCGCGAAGGAGCCCGCGAACACCGGCAAGGTGCGCGTCCTCATCCTCACGCCCACGCGTGAGCTCGCGGCGCAAATCGGCGAGCGCATCGGCGCGTACGGCCGGCAGCTCAACATCCGCCACGTGGTCGTGTACGGCGGCGTGAGCCAGCTCCGCCAGGAGATCGCCCTCGAGCAGCGCCCCGACATCGTCGTCGCCACCCCGGGCCGCCTCCTCGACCTCACCGGTCAGGGCAAGCTCCGCCTCGACGGCGTCACGGACTACGTGCTCGACGAGGCCGACCGCATGCTCGACATGGGCTTCGTCCACGACGTGCGCCGTGTCACGGCGCAGCTGCCGCGCGAGCGCCGCACGCTGTTCTTCTCGGCCACCTTCCCCCCGGCCATCGAGGGCCTCGCGAGCAGCATGCTCCGCGATCCGGTGCGCGCGTCGATCACCCCCGCGGTGACCACCGCCGAGGGCGTCCACCAGACCGTGATGTTCGTTCACCGCGAGGACAAGCGCGCTCTCCTCGAGAAGGTGCTGTCGGGCCCCGAGGTCGAGCGCGCGATCGTGTTCACGCGGACGAAGCACGGCGCCAACCGCCTGTCCGAGCAGCTCGACCGGGCGGGCATCGGCTCGGCGGCCATCCACGGCAACAAGTCGCAGGGCGCGCGCGAGCGTGCGCTCGAGGGCTTCCGCGCAGGCACCACCCGCGTGCTCGTCGCGACCGATCTCGCGGCCCGGGGCATCGACGTGGACGGCATCTCCCACGTCATCAACTTCGAGCTGCCCAACGTGCCCGAGAGCTACGTGCACCGCATCGGCCGCACCGGCCGCGCGGGCGCCAAGGGGCGCGCCATCTCGTTCTGCGACGGCGAAGAGCGCCCGCTCCTGGCCGACATCGAGCGCTTCATTCGCGCGCGCATCACGCAGGCGCCGACCGATCTGCCCCCTCGCGCCGAGGCCCCGGCCGGCGCGGCCCCCGCGCTCGCGAGACCCTCGCAGGGCGGGCGCCCCGGCGGAGGCGCGGGCGGCTCGGGTTCGTCTCGCGGTCGCGGCTTCCGCGGCTCGCGGCGCACCTGAGGCGGACCGTGAGCGACGAGCCCGACGAGAACGACGAGCCCGACGAGAACGACGAGCACCGACAAGCGCGGCAAGAACGACACGCTCGAGCTCGCGATCGCCGTCCTGAACGGCGCCGTGGGCGACACCCTCGCGCGCCGCGGCAACGGCCTGGCGACCACGCTCGGGCTCATCCACAACGGGCGCGAGATGCCCATCGATTCCGAGGCCTTGCGTGGCGTACTCGGGGCGTCGAGCGCCCCCGCCACGCTCGCCGTCTTCGTGCACGGCCTCATGTGCACGGAGACCATCTGGGACTTCCCCGACGGCAGCGGCGACTACGGCTCGCGCCTCGCGCGCGACGTCGGCGCCATCCCGCTGCGACTCCGCTACAACTCGGGGTTGCCCATCCCCGACAACGGCGCCGCGCTCGACGCGTGGCTCTCCGGCCTCGTCGCCGCCTCGCCACGCCCCATCGCGGAGATCGTCCTCGTGGGGTACAGCATGGGCGGGCTCGTGGTGCGCGCGGCCTGCCACACCGCGAGCCTCGGCCAGCACGCGTGGCTCCAGCTCGTCCGGCGCTGCTTCTACGTCGGCACGCCCCACCGTGGCGCCCCGCTCGAGCGCGCGGGGCGGCTCCTCACCCGGGTGCTCGGCGCGATCCCCGAGCCCACCACGCGGCTCGTCGGGGAGCTCGCCGATTTGCGGAGCGCCGGCTTGAAAGACCTCGGCGACGCCGACCTTCGCCACGAGGAGCGCGCGCGGCCGAAGCCCGCGCTCCGGCTCTCCGACGCAGCGCACCCCGTGCCGCTCCTCCCGGAAATCCACCACACCCTCCTCGCGGGCACGCTCTCCGCCGAGCCGTGGCTCGCTTCCCTGTTCGGCGACTCCCTCGTGCCCGTCCCAAGCGGCACGTTCGCGGGGCGAGACGACGCGCCGATCTCGCCCGAGAACGTCGTGGTCTTCCCTGGCATGAGCCACGTCACGCTCGCGCACGACGCCCGCGTCTACGACGCGCTGCTCGCCCGTTGGGGCGACCGCGCGACGCCAACTTCCGAAGCAACTTCCGACACTTCGACGAACGATCGGCCGCCAGTCCCGGGCCCCTCGCGCCGCCTCCGCGGGCTGCTCGACCTCGCGACCGACGTGGTCGAGCACGGCTCGCGCGCGGTGCAGGAGGTGCACGAGGCCACCGCCGCTCGACCCTTCGACATCCTCACGGCGATCACCGCCGGCTCCCCCGCCCTCGCGGCCCCTACCGCGATCGTGAGGGCCGTGCACGACGCCAGCGTCGCGAGCGTGTACGCGTCGATCCGCCTCGTGAACGCAGCGGTCTCGGCGGCCGGGGGCGCGGCCTTGGATCTCGCCCACGCGCCGCGCGACGACGCGGGTGAGCCCTCGCCCGCCGACGCCCCTCCCCGCGCGGCCGTCGAGCCGCCCGCGCCTGACGCAACCGCCAAGCGCGACGAGCCGTCGTCAGACTGAGCGGGCGCCACAAGAACACGCGAGCCCGCCCCGCGGAGGGCAGGCTCGCGGAGCGCGGTGGCGCGCGGCTACAGCTTCTTCGCCGAGTACTCGACGCTGGACGTGGCGGCGTAGCCGCGGACCATGCTCGAGATGTTGGCGGCGGTCCGCACGGTCACGACGCAGGTCTCGGTCGAGCCCGACTTGTAGGGGCGGCAGTCGTAGACGCGGCCACCGACCGCGGCGCCGACCTTCACGTAGAGGTCCGCGTCGCCCGTCCCGGTGATCTTGAATTCGTAGCGGCCCGGCTGCACGACGCCGGTGTCGAAGCGGCGCTCGGCGGCGCGGGCGAGCCCATCGACCCGCGCGGTGACACCCTGCCAGCCGGCAGGCGGCGGCGCGTCCGCGGGCTTGAAGGTGTTGTCCTCCTCGCCGGTGACGACCACGACCTGCGAGTCGTCGATGCCGGTGAAGATCTGCTCGTACGTCATCGGCGAGTCGTGGCGGAGCAGGCCCTTGATCATGGTGAGCGCCGAGTTCGGCATCTCCGAGAAGAAGGCCGGGAGCGCGTTGGTGACGAACTCCATGTACTTCGTGCCGGTGGGGTCGTCCGGGTTGATGCGCGCGCGGGTCTGGGCGAGCGAGCCGTCCACGTACGCGAACGTGTCGCAGCCGTTCATGAACACGATGACGTATTTGCCAGCCTTCCACGTGCCCTTCTGCGCGAGGGCGCGGACGTTCTGGCCGAGCCCCGCGTGGCCGCCGTACACGATGAGGTCGGCGTCGGTCGAGAGCGCGTTGTAGCGCTCGTTGAAGCGCGCGTCGGCCGTGCGGACATTGTCGACCAGGAGCGCCGTGATCGAGACCTTCTTGCCGTCGGGGAGGGTCGCGTTGATCGTGACGTCGGGCGTGCCCACCCCGGGGGTCTGCGGCACGGTCTCGGGGACGGTCGTGACGGCCCCGCCGAGCGCGCCGCGCGCCTCGCGGACGAAGCGGTTGTACGCGTCGATGCCGGCGTCGCCGCTGGTCTTGCCGTCCTCGTACTTGCCGAAGATGGCGACGACGTTGAGGGCGCCGTCCTCCCACACCTTGTTGTACTCGGGGTACCGGCCGGTGGAGTTCTCGGTGGAGGGGGTGACCTTGGCCGTGAAGCGCTGCACGTCGGCGGGCTTCAGCTGGCAGCCGTTCCGCGCGGGACGGTAATAATACCACATGCTCCCCGCGTCGACGTCGTGGGCGCCGAAGTCGACACAGCTATGCAGGTACTCCTTCGTGAACGCCTCCTGGCCTTCGAAGCTCGCGTCTGCAGGGAGAATGAGCTCGTAGCTCGCGGGCAGGTTCGTCTTGGTGCCCCACGCGACCGGCAGCTTCGCGTGGTACTTGATCGTCGTCTTGCCGTCGGCCGTGGTCTTCTGCACGTTCGTCAGCGCGAGGCGGTCGAGCCGACCGACGGCCTTCGAGCCGTTGAGCTGGCCGATCGTGTAGAGCATCTGATCGTTGATGAGGCTCTGCGCGTTGAACACCGAGGTGGCGGTGACCTGGCCGTCGAACTCGAAGTCGAGCAGGGTCGCCTGGTTGCTCGTGAAGTCGTCCTCCCCGGTCTTCGAGAGGTCTTCCTCACCTCCGTCGGTCTGCGCCGAGCAAGCGGCGAGGAGCAGGGCGGGGAGCAGGGCGAAGATGGGTCGAATGCGCATGGGGACCTCGGGGCGGAAGATGTGGCGGAGTTTGCAAGCTCGGTGCCAGGGTGTGCGCGTGTCGCACACGTGGGTCTATCGGGGTATTTGGGGGATGTCATCCACGCGACCCAGCCCGGCTGGATCACGCCTGGCTCAGGGACGCGGTCCATCCTGGCCGGTTCGGGCCGCGCGCGCCATGCCTTCCGGTCGTCCCGGCTGATGCGCCCGCCGACGAGCCGCTTCTCGGGAGGCCTGCGGGTGGGCGCGACCTTCTTCGGCGAGCGCGGCGCGCTCGCGGACCCGCGCGGCGCGGGCGACGGGGCCGACGCTCCCCGCGGCGTCGTTGACCGCATCGCCGAGCTCGCCGGTCCCGGCCTCGCGCCCGAGCGGGTTCACCCGGCGATCACGGCCTTCTTCGAGGACACGGCCTCGCTCGACCTCTACGTGCGCAGCGAGTGGCGCTTCCCCCGCCTGTGGCGGCTCGTGCGCCCGATCCTGCGGGCGATCGGGCAGTTCGTGCTGCCGGTCCACGAGGCGCACATCCGCACGCGCGTCGTCAGGCTCGCGGAAGGCCGCGACGGACGCGACGCCGCGCGCGCCGTGCTCCGCACCTACGCGGGCACGGGCGAGGTCATGCAGGCCGTCGCGTACGCCACGCTCACCCGAGGCGACGAGCGCTTCATGAGCGCCGCGTTCCCCATGCCTGGAGGCCATGTGCTCGGCATCCTCCGGCTCGAGGCCGTGACCACG
Organism: Myxococcales bacterium; assembly: GCA_016720545.1. Classification (NCBI taxonomy): domain Bacteria; kingdom Pseudomonadati; phylum Myxococcota; class Myxococcia; order Myxococcales; species Myxococcales bacterium. The sequence goes on along the minus strand of JADKKK010000033.1, from coordinate 17,726 downwards.
TCGGAGGTCGGAGAGATCGTCTGCGTGGCGCTCACGTCCGAGCCCGCCGCGTCGCGCGGACGCGGCCCCGTCGGCGTGTGGCTCGTGCTCGCGGGGCTCGCGGTGCGCTCTCCCTTCGGCGAGCGGCTCGCGCTCTCCGCTCCCCGTGACCCGGAGGAGGCCGCGGACTGGGACGCCACCCGCGGCGTGCGCTTCTCGCTGGTGGGGCGCCACGAGCAGAGCTTCCTCGGGCTCCACTTCGTGACGCACCGCTACGGGTTCGCGCCGCGCGGGCGCCCATGACACGAGAGGCAGCGGCGCCTCAGCGGCCTCCCGACGCCGCCCGCGGCGCGTGCGCGTAGTCGTCCACGTCGCTCACGCAGCGACCCCCGCTGCACGCCCGGCCCGCGACGACATAGTCCAGCTTGCACCGGTAGGCCGGCTTCGCGCAGGCCTCACAGCCTCGGGACGCGGTCACGCACGCGGTGAAGGCCAAGACCTTGGCCTCGAGCGCCGTGGTGTCGGTCCCGACGCGGACGCCCTGGCCCTTGCACGTGAGCGGCGACGTGAACAGTACGCAGTCGGCGTCGACCGTGCAGGCGCGCTGTGGTTCGATCAAGGCGAGCGCTTCGGCCTGAAGCTCCGCGCAGTCGGGCGTGTCCCCCGTGCGCGCACCGCACGCGACGAGCACGAGCACGCCGAGCGCGCCGGCGACCTTGCACGTGTGGGTGGTTCGCAGCGCGGCGCTTGGGCGAGCAGGAGCCACGGAGCACGGCGGCGTAAATCGGCGAAAAACCGAGCGAATCGAGCGGTTCGGCGCTCTAGTCATGGAGGCCTCCTTGGCGGCGTCGGGGCCTGGGTCGTGCGCCTCCACCGAGAACGAGAAGCTCACGCGGTCGACGTGAAAGCAGAGCGGCGCCGCGTCGCCCACGAGCGCCCTGGCCGCGCGCGAGACCACGGTGCCCTCCAGGGAGCGGCACGCCGTGAGGGGGATGCCGAGGTCGATCTCCTGGCGCGAGATGCGCCCGCGGAGCGGCTGGCTCGACATCGCGCGATCTTGAGGCACGCAGTACGCGAGGAACGCGTCGAAGCTCGACCAGCACTCGGCCCACGCGCCCGTGAGGACGTGCGGCGCGGGGCGAGGCCGGAGGCGCAGCTCGGCGTCGGGCGCGGAGCCCGCGCCGGGCCGGAGCGAGACCGTGATCGCGCCGTCCTCCGCGCGCGTCACCTCCGCGCGCTCGAGGACGTGCATCGGCATCCCCTCGGTGAGCAGCCTCGCGCCCAGCGCGGGCACCACGCTCGAGATCGCGTTCGTCACGAACGCGATCCCGTCGTGCCCCGTGCGCGGATCACGCACGTGAACACGCCAGTTGGTCTGCACCGGAGACGGCAAGAGCCGCCGGAGCGGGCCCAGGAACGCGAAGCCGAAGTGGCCGTGCTGGTAGCTGAGAAAGGTAAAGAGAGCGTACTTTCCGTCCGGCCCGAGGCGCTCGAGCTCGAGCCCTTCGGGGACCAGGGCCTCGAGCATCGCAGCCGGAACGAGGTAGTTCACATAGACCACATCGCGGATGTCGCTGCGCATCTCGACCTCGGGGAGCGGCTCGAGGAGCGCGCCCGCGAGGCGGCTGTTGGCGAGGCCGTCGGCGAGCCGGGCGAAGAGCCCTGAGCCGGGGTGGCGCCAGCGCGCGAGGCGCCCCGTGGCCTCGTACGGCCGGGCGCGAAAGAGCACCGCCTCGGTCACGAGGCCGAGCCACACCTGGAGCTGCAAGAACCCGAGCCCGTTCGCCGCGGACACGAACACGGGGCCTGGCCGCACGCCGGGAGGGAGCAGCGGCGACACCACCGCGACGGCCATCGTCGCCCACGTTGGGCCGCTGAGGAGCGTGAGCGCGCGCGACCACGTGCCGCCGCGCGCGAAGCACACCGTCCACCCCAGCGCCCCGAGGGTGTAGAAGAGCGCGCCCCAGCCGGCGGTGAGCGGGAAGAGCGCGCGCTCGAGCGCGAGGTACCCCTCCGGATCGGCGGCCGCGAGGGTGACCCCGCGAGTGACCCACACCGCCTGCGCGTATTGGTCCGGCGCGACGGCGACGAGCGTGAGCGCGAGCACGCTCCATGACGCCGCGCTCGGGAGCCAGCGCACGCGCACCATCGCCAACGCCATGGTGAGATCGGCGACGGCGCAGAGCTGCCACGGGAGCCAGCCGAGGCGAAAGCGCCACGGGTGCGCCGCGATCGTCGCGATGCGGGCCGCCTCGGAGGTCGCCGTGCCGCCCGGCAGGGTCGGGAGGAGGAGCGCGGCCATCGAGAGCATCGCCAGGCCGTGCACCAAGAAATTGAAGATGAGCGAGCGCTCGAGGGCGCGCTCGCGCAGGGTGTACGCGGGGCGCTTCGCGGGGGCCTCCATCGCGCAAGCGTACGCGACCCGGGTGGAGAGTGGGTCGCCCCCGATGGGACTTGACGTTTCGCACGAGCGCCGCCCGCGGGACCGGTAAGCTTCTCGCGAAGCCGACGCGTGGGCACGCGCGGCGCCCGAGGAGCCATGGAGGAGCAAGCGCTGTGGAGCGGCCATCGTCCGCCGCGGTCGTGGACGCTGACCAGCCGCGAACGCGGCACGCGGTGCCCCGACTGTCCCGGCGCGACCTCGCTGCTCGACGCGCTGCCGGGGGCGCCTGGCGTGCCCATTCTACTCCTGCGCCCTGGTCGCCCGCGCCACGGTGCCGGCGGACCTGCTCGCGGGCTCGGGGCTCACGCTCGTGCGGCGTGGCATCATCGTCAAGGAGCTCGTGGACGCGACGGGGCGCGCCACGGTGATCGACGTCGTCGGGCCCGGCTCTGCGCTCGCGTTCGCTCACCGCCCGGGCGTCACGGCGTTCGCCGCGGGGCCCGCGCTGCTCTGCGCGTGCCCCACCGCGCGACTCGAGGAAGGCCTCGCCGGGCCCGATGGGGCGGGCCTCGCCCGCGAGCTGCTCTGGCTCCAGCAGGCCGCGCTCGCGCGGATGGAGCGCCTCGCCGACGCGCGGGGGCGCCCCACGGTAGGCGAGCGCGTAGCCGCCCTCCTCTGCGCCCTCGCCGACGGCCTCTCCGCGCCGCGGAAGCTCGACCTTCTCCCCGGCGACCTGCGCCAGCGAGAGCTCGGCGCGCTGCTGGCCATCCGCCACGAGTCGGTGTGCCGTGAGCTCCGGCGCCTCGAGCGCGTGGGCGTGGTGCGCCGCACCTCGGAGGGACTCGAGCTGGTCGACCGCGCCGCCCTCTCGAGGGCGGCGGCGCCTGGGACGACTCCTCCGGCCTCAGTCCTCGCGCTCGGAGAGAGAGCCGTGCTCGCGTAGCTGAGTGAGCGGCGTGGCGCGGAAGCTCTTCTCGAGCAGCGCCGCGGCCTGGTCGAGCTTACGGTGCAGCGGGCAGAGCGCCCGCGCGTGCTCGGGCAGGTCGACGGGCACGAGGTGATGCGCGGGATGGTCGACCGCCTGTGCGACATCGTACGGTGATGCAGGACGGCGGCCGCGCGAGCGCGAAGCCGCCGGCGGGACCCCGGACGGAGGTGACGACGCCGTGGTGCACGAGGCCTTGCAGCACCTTCGACAGATAGCTCGACGGTACCTGCGTGTGGCGCGCGATCACCTGGAGCGTGAGGCGCGCGCCCTCGTTCTCGGTCAGAAGTACCACTGCGCGGAGCGCATATTCGCTTGTCTTCGTGATCACCGGGTCGCGTCCGCTCTTCGACGGGTCTACGCAATCTCTGGCGGTCTCTAGCAGCGCGTCGCGCCCGACACTACGCTGCGCGAGCCGGGCTTTACACGGCGCTCGCGCGGCACCACAATCGAGGGAGTGCCCGGGAGAGGCACCGGCTCATGGCGCGTGACTCCCTCTTCGGAGAACCCATCCTGTGGTCGGGTCGGCCCAAGGTCGTGCCCCGCCCACGGACCTACCTGCTCGCCGCTGCCGCCGCCGCGTCGGCCGCGGCCATGCTGGTCGGGTTCGCCATCGTGTCCGCCCTCGCGCTGCACGCCACCTACGCGGGCCTGCTCCTGGGCGCAGCCTGGTGCGCGACCGCCGCGCTCGCGCTGTGGCAGGGGCCGAGGCTCTACCGCGCCGGTCTCACCTACGAGGTGACCGAGGGGCACGTGGTCGTGAGCCGCGGCCGCTTCCGCCGAACGATCGACAGATTCACCATTAGTTACGCAATTATACGCTGGAACCCTCGCGCGCCCGGCGTGGGCGATCTGGTGCTTGTACGCGCCGTCCCGACCGGCGCGCTGCGCCGCACGCTCACGCTCGTGCTCGTCGATCTCGAGAGCCCCGATCGCGTGTGGGCGGCGGTGCGCGGCGTGATGCCCTCGGCCACCCTCGGCGACGGCGAACGACCTCTCGCCCAGCGCCTCGACGTCGGAGAGCGAGTGCTGTGGTCCGGCACGCCGCGGGCTGCGCGCTGGACGGTCCGTCGCGCCCTCGCCTCCGCGCTCGCCGCGGTGCTCTTCCTCGCGGCGGCGCGCGGCCTCATGCGGTCGGTCCCCGCGCTGCTCCGGGTGCTCCGCCTCCACGTCCTCCCGGCCACCACCTTCGGCGTGCTGGCGGGCTCGGTGGCGCTCGGCGCGCTCCTCGCGGTCGGCGCATCGCTCGTGGTCGCCTACGCGTCGTGGGGTGAAACCGGGGCAGCTCGCGAAAGTCACCCGGTATTTCGTCACGAACCGCCGAGTGCTCATCCGCCGCGGCCACGAGGAGCTGTCCCTCGATCGGGGGTGCATCGCCTACGTCATCACCGCCCCCTCGGACTCGTCGATGCGCCGCCTCGAGGATCTCTTCCTCGTGCTCGATGGCCCGCGCGCGCGCGCGCTGGCGGCGAGCGGCGCGTTCGGCGAGGCGCAGCCGCCGGGCGACGAGCTCGTGCCGATGTTCTCCCAGATCGACGACGCCGAGACCGCGTTCTCGGTCCTCCAGAAGCGGTCGAGCCCCTCCCTGCCCCCGCCGCTGCACGACGCGGCGTGAACGAGGCCGCGGGGTTTCTGCGTGGCGCCGGCGCGGCCGGAGCTTCGACTCGACCCCGCTTGGCTTGACCTCGCCCCCGCCGTGGAGTGTCCGCACGGAGCCGATCGCCGTTCGGTCAGGCCACGGACACGACCACGACCGACGTCGAGCGGCGAGCGCCGGCGCCCGCGCTCGGGCGGGCGCGCGCGCCGGGTGCTAAAGGGCTGCCGTGGTCGGCTCAGGGCAGGTCCTCTCCTCGAAGTACTAGCTCGGGCGCTTGCTCGGCGAGGCGGCATGGGCGCTGTCTTCGAAGCGAGCACCTCGTGCTCGGCACGCGGGTGGCCGTGAAGATCCTCCACGCCGAGCTGGCGCGTCGCGAGGCTGATCGAACGCCATGCAAGAGGCGATGGTCGCCGCGCGGATCCGCAGCGAGAACGTGGCCCACGTGATCGACGTCGAGCGCACCGCCGACGGCGTCGCGTTCATGGTGATCGAGCTGCTCGAGGGCGAGTCGCTCGCGGACATGCTCGATCGACAGAGCCGCCTCGATGCCTCCACCGCCTGCGAATACACGCGGCAGATCCTCCTCGCGCTCGAGGCCGCGCACGCCCACGGCGTCGTGCACCGCGACCTGAAGCCCGAGAACGTGTTCGTGACCTACGTCGGCGACCGTCCGGTGCTGAAGCTCATCGACTTCGGTATCGCGAAGCTCCGACGAGAGGGCGCGGGGGGCCGAAACCTCACCGTCGCCGGGGTGCTCATGGGCACCGCCGAGTACATGGCGCCCGAGCAGGCGTACTCCGCCGACGCTGTGGACGCGCGGGCCGACATCTACGCGGTCGGCGTGATGCTCTACGAGATGCTCGCGGGGGCGCGGCCGGTGTCCGGCGACGACGGCCGCGTGATCGCGCTCAAGATCGAGCGCGCGGCGAGGTGGTGCCGCTCGTGCGCGCCGCGCCGGGCGTGAAGCCCGAGCTGGCCGGCCTCGTGCACCGAGCGATGGCGTTCCCTCGTGAGCCTCCGCTTCGCCTCCGCCGCCGAGATGCGGCTCGCGCTCGAGGCCGCGGCGGACGCGCGCGCCGGATCGCTCTCCTCCGCGCGACTCGCGGAGCTCGCCGCGAAGGCGGGCACGGGCACGTTGATGGGGGCGCCCCTCCCGCTCCCTGCACCGACCGAAGGCTCCGCGCCACCTCCACAACCCGCCCCGCGCGCCTCCTCGCCCCCTGGCGACGCGGCGTGGGCGGCTCCGGCCGAGGCGCGTGGGACCGCGCTCGCGCCCGTCCTCGCGTCGCCTCACGCGCCTCACGCGCCTCACGCGCCTCACGCGCCTCGCGCACAAGCTCCCTACGCTCACGCTCCTCCGGACCGGCGTCGCGCCGAACCCGCGCGGCGGCGGAGCCTCCCGCCTCATCCCCCGGGCTGATCGTGGGCTCGCTCCTCCCGGCGCGGATCGCGGCCGCGGTCGTGCTGACGGGGCACGGGCTCCACCCCTGCGCCCCCGCCGCCCGGCCTCGGCGTCGTGCCCCCGCTCCCCGACCGTCGCGCCGGGCGACGGACCCGGTCGGCCGCTCACCACCCCGCCGCTGGGAAACGTCCCTCCTCCAGACGCCGCCGGGCCCGCGACCGCGGCGCCGGAGGCTGAGCGGCGCACCGCCAACACCGAGCGGCGCGCCGCCGTCCCCAGCAGCAGCTCAGGCGCGCCCCCGCTGCCTCGCTCGCCCTCCCCGCCTCTCCCCCGACGGCCCTCCCAGCTTTCAGCTCCCGACCGCGTGGCCGAGCGCGCCCTTCCCGATGCCCGCGTTCCCGCTGCAACCGAGCCCGCCGGGCCCACCGAGCCCGGCGCCGTCGGGGCCCGTCGTCCCCTCGGGGCCCCCGGGCTACTGAGGTCGCGCGCGTGGGCTCGCCGGCTTGGCGCGCGCGCGCGGGGGCTGGTACCGTCACCTCCGTGCCCGGGCTCCCCGACGCGCTCGCTTCCCACCTCCGCGCCTTCCGCGAGGAGCTCGCCGCCCCACGCGCGCGCCTCCGCTACGCGGTGATCGCCCTCGCGTTGGTGCTGGGGCTGCTGCTCGCTCGGGGTGGCACGGTGCCCGCGCGCAGCGGCGCGCTGGGCGCGTTGGTGGCGCTCGCCGCCGCGCTCCTCACGCTGGACGTGCGCGCGCGCAGACGGGCCTCCGGACCCCGCGAGGTCCTAAACCACATCGTGCGCCCCGCGGCGCCGGCCGGAGGCGGAGCGCGCCGCCGTGCGCTCACGTTGCTCGAGACCCGCGACGGCACCTCCCGGGAGCTCGCCGAGCTCCACGTCGCGCGGGCCTTCGCGGCCATCCCCGAGGGCCAGGTCGTCGGGCGGGCGCGGCGGCTCGCGTTCCGCTTCCGCGTCGGCGCCGGGCTCGTGGTCGCGGTCGCCGCGGGCTCGTGCGCCCAGAACCCGTGGGGGCTCGTCGAGGGCGCCGACGTGCTCGTGGCCCGGGGGGGCCGCGCGCCCGTCGACCTCGTGTGGCTCGCGCAGCCGGAGCTCTCCGCGCGCGCGCCGGACTACCTCCACCGCGGCGAGCGCCATGAGCCCTACGGCGAGGAGCTCGAGCTGCCGCGCGGCACGCTGCTCTCCTTTCGCGGCACCCCCATCCACAGCGGGCGCAGGCTCGCGATGACCGACGGCAAGGTCGAGGTCCCGTTCGTCGACGACGGCACGGGCGCGGTGGTGGCCGCTGGTCGCTCGCCGACACCGCCGAGCTCCGGGAGTGGTCGCGCGGTTCGGCGACGTGGTGATCGAAGAGCCGGCGCACGCGCGTGACCTCGATCCCCGACGCGCCACGCCGTGGTCACCTCGAGGGCGCCCGCGCATAATCTCGCTCGCACGAGACGCAGATTCCGTTGAAATCCCAGACGTTACCATGCCGAAGACGACCACGGCCTGCGGGAGGTCCACCTCGTCCTGCGCGCCGGGCGCGCAGGAGCGGCGCGTGCTGTCACGGCTCGACGGCGAGACGCGCACCGATCGCGGCGGCCACGTGCTGCGGCCCACCGATCCCTTCTTCAAGCGGAGCCACGTGCCGGTGGAGGTGAGGGTCGCGGCGAAGGACAACGACCCGATCACCGGCCCGAAGTGGGGCGAGAGCGGAGGCCCTCACGGTGGTGCCGCCCGACGTGGGCGAGCCGGAGGCGATGCGCCTCGACGCGCTGCGGGCCGTGCGGCGGCCTACGTAGACGCGCTCGCGTACCGCCTCCGCCACGGAGAGGCCGGCCAGGACGCGATCGACGCCGCGCGCCTCCACGAGCTGTCGAGCAAGGCAGCCGAGCGGCTCTCCGAGGTCCTCGGGGGGTCGTTCTCCGGGCTCAGGGTCAGCAGCCGCCTGTCGGCGAGACTCCGCACCAGCGAGCGCCGGCGTGGTCGCGGCCGAGCGCAAGGAGGCCACCTCGAAGAGCGCCGAGGCGAGACGCGGTGCGCGCGCCGCGACCGAGCAGATGGCGCTCGTCGTCGACGCGGATCCGCGGCCTGGGTCATCGCGACGCGCGCACCTCGGCGAAGGGCTCGCCGACGTGGCCGACGACCTCTCGGTCGGCGCGGCCCAGGCGCGCGAGAGACGGCGAGCGCGGCGGCCGAAAGGCGCCCGAATGGACGCGGCGGAGGCGGTGCTCCGTGGCGGCCAACGCCCAGCTCGAGCGGCTCGGCTGGCTCGGGCAGGATCTCGGCAGATCACGGCGGCGGGCCTCTTGCGCGTGACACGCACACGCAAGGAGGCCGACCTGCTCCACGCCGAGCTCGCGGCGCGCGATCTGGCGGCCCGGCTCCGCCAGCCGGATCCCTCGTTCGGCTCACGCGGGGGTGGCGGTGGCAAGGGCGAAGGCGGCGAGTCCAGCGGCCAGCCCGGCCAGGGCGAAGGCGAGGGCGACGGCTCTGGCTCGGGGGTAAGGGCGAGGCAGCGACGCGGAGCGCGCCTTCAAGGAGGCCGCGCAGGGCTCGATCGCCCGCGGCAGAGCACGCGGAGAATATGGGCCAAGGTCGAGCAGGCGCCGCCGAGGGCGCCTCGAAGAAGACCGAAAGGCGCTCATGGAAGAGGCCAAGAAGCACGCGGACGCGTGCGCGAGGCGGTGCGCGACCTGCCTCGGTCGGCGGGGGAGCGGCCTGTGGACGAGCAGGGGGCGCGGCCTCCGCGAGCCCTCGCGAGCAGATGGCCCAGTCCGCTCGAGCAGGCCAGCCCGGCCGATGCCGTCTCCGGCGGCGGAGCGCGATGGCTGCCCTCGAGGAGGCGAAGCGCCTCGCCTCGCGCGGCGGACTGACCGCAGCGGCGCTCCTAAGATCCTCGACGAGGCCCAGAGGAAGCTCGGCCCGAGCTGCGGTGGGCAGAGGATCGCCTGGCCCAGATGAAGGCGCGGGCCCAGCGCGCGCGGATCTGGCGCGGGCACGGCAGCGCCGAGGGACAGCTTTCGGACAAGGCCACGGATCTGTTGAAGCAAAGGAGAAACTGGGGGAAGGGCGATGGGGAGGTGCGCTCCCCGAGCCGGCCTCCTTCGACGGACTCCGCGAGGCCGCTCGCGCGGCGCGGGAGGCGGCAGAGGCGCTGAAGCACGGCGACGCGACGCGGGCAGAGCGCCCAGCGAGGAGGCAGGCGAAGCTCGAGGCCGCCCGGCGGGCGCTCGGCTCCTCGAACGACGACGGGGAAGTCGACCTCAACCGCAAGCGGCGCCGACGGCGCGACCCCCGATCCCCCCAAGGCCGACGCCTACAAGGGGACTGAGGAGTTCAGGAAGCGGGTGCTGCGAGGGCTGGGGCAGCCCGCCGCTGGCCGCCAGCGGGACGCCGGACACGGTACGCAGAGGGCCTCCTCCGATGACCTTTGCCAGCGGCTCTTCCTCTTCGCCCTCCTCGTCGCGGCGTCCGCGCGCTCAGCCTGGGCGGTCGGCGCGTGCGCGCGGAAGGCGCCGGCGCCCGGTGTCTGCCCGCAGGGCCCGCGCTCGCTGGCTCTCGCTGGCGCTGCCGTCGCAGGCGCGGACGGCGTTCGGTCTCACGACGCGGCTCGACCTCGACCTCGCGGCCAAAAGCTCGAGGGGCCGACCTCGAGGGTCCCGAGATCGCCTGGCCCGAGCCCGGCTGGCCGCCATGTCACGGGAGACTGCGATCCGCCACGACGCCCCTCGCGCGACGCGAGCTGCAGGCAGCGGACGAGAACGCGGGCCCTCCGCCGACGTGGCGCGCGGGTGCGAGCCACGGCCGGCGTGGTCGTGCCGCGACGCTGCCCGCGGCGTCGAAGTGAAGTTCCAAGACGAGCACGACGCCACGCTCTTCCCGCTGCTCGTCGAGACGATCGAGCGCGCCCGGCGATGCTCACGGCGGATCGGCGTCGACTGGCCCCGCCCTACCCGGGCTCCGTGGTGGTGAGTGGACCACCTCTCGCTCTCGGCGATGACGGGCCTGCCTTACGAGGCGGCGCACGACCGGGACCAAGGGCGATCGCGAAGTGGGGCAAGGTGACGCCCTCAGTCCGCGGGCGGCGCGACACGGCTACCCTTGGCGCGACACGGTGGCCCCGTTTGCTCACGCACCTCGCGATCACCCGCGCCGCGGCCGACCGCGCGCCGCTCTGGCTCCAGGAGGGGCTCGCAGCGTCAGGAGGCTGGCGCGCGCCGTCCTCGTTCGACGACTTGTCGGCGGACGCGCATCGTCGTCCGCGGCGTCGCCCGGAAGCTGACCTGCCGCCTGACAAGCTCGGGCCCAGCATCGCGATGCTGAGCGCCGAGGCGGCCAGGTCGCGTTCTCGGGAGTGACCAGTTTCGTTCGCTATTTCGCCTCGGGGCGACAGACACGCTCCCAGGGTGCTGCTTGCGGCCGAAGAACGGGCAGTCCAGTCGATGACGCGCTGAAGTTCGTCACCCAGCGCGATCTCCCCGCGTGGGACGCGGAGTGGCGAGCGCAGCTCCCGGAGCTGGCGCGGAGCCCGCACCGGCGAGAGGGCCCGGCGAGGCCCGCGAGGCTAACCCGGGCACCTCGCCCGCGATCGCGTGCGGTCGCCGAGCTGCTGCTCGCGCAGGGCACGCCGCGGCGGCCGCGGCGGAGCTTGGGGGGGCGATCGGGTCGACGGGGCCGAGGAACCGCCGACGATCCGGCGCTGCGCGCGCCGCGGGCGGATCCTCAAGCGCTCGAGCGCCTCGACGAGGCCGGCCGCTCGTGCGCGAGCCGCGAGACGTCGCCTCCAGCTTCGCGCCGTGGTGGGCCCTCCGGGGCGCGTGCTCAGGCGAAGGGGGGACGAGCCTGGCGCGGAGTCCTTGTCGCCGAGGATCGGCGAGGATCCGTTCGATAAGGAGTCGCGTGGCCCCAAAGGCGGGGCCCCGGCCGGCGTGATGCCGGCGTGAATGGCGTCGACCGCTCTGCAACGGGCGCGCGCACGGCGCCGCCCCGCGATTCGGCGGATTGACCCGCGCGGCGGGCGAAGGTTAGGACGGTGACCCTCGCTCTTTCCCGGTGAGCTGCCGTGAGGTGCGCGAATGAAGCCCCCGATGAAGTCTCCCCGATGAAGCTCACGTATGCCCTCCGCCCAGCTCTTGCGAGTGATGCCGCGAGAGCGAACATCTCCTCATGGGGCAGCTCGCCGACGTGCAGTGGCCGCGCCCACTCGAGCGCGCGGTGCTCGGCGCGTACTGCCGTGCTTACGACGGGCCCCGAGGAGTGCGAGGCGCCCGACCGGTGGGCGAGCTGACCATTTTACGCGCCGACTGCGCGACGGCGCCGACCGCTGGCCGACGGCGCCACGTGGGTTTCCCCGCCGACGGCCGGCTGGAGTCGCCCGGGGTCGTGACCGCCGACTCCCTCTACCTCGTGAAGGGCCGCCCCTACCGGGTCGACGCCGAGTTCGTAGGGATCGGGACGAGGCCCGGCGCTACGTGGGGGGGCGGGTGTGTCGTCGCCTGCAGCTCGCGCCGACTACTACCGAGTCCACACGCCCGCCGCGGCAAGCTCGTGTGCGTCCGCTCGATGCCGGGCGACTACTTCCCGGTGGACCCCATCGGGCTCGACCTGGCGTGCCCGAACTCGTTCGTCCGAAACCGCCGGGTCGCCCTCGACGACGAGACCGAGTCGTTCGGGCGCATCACGGTCGTCATGGTGGCGGCCATGGTCGTCGGGCGCATCACGGTGACGCACTTCGACGCCCGCGACGTGCCGTGGCACCGCACACGCTCGAAGCGCCGCTCGGAGCTCGAGCAGCGGACTCGGTATGTTCCACCTTGGCTCCACCGCCGTGGTGTTTCTTCGAGCCGGCGGGGCTTCGCGAGGTTCGTCGCGCTGGAGGGGCCCATCAAAGATGGGGCAAGCCCTCGCCGAGGCAGGCGCATGAGCTTCGACCCGACGAGACGGTCGAAATCGCGCCCCTGGCGACGAGACACGAGCCCAGCCGCCAGCCGGCAGTCGTTGGAAGAGGTCGAGTGGCGGTCGAGCTCGACGGACGCCGTCGAGGCGAGCGCGCCCGAGCGCGGTCGCGCCCGGCGTCGGAGACCCGGAGGCGGCGAAGGCGAAGCCGACTCGCAGAAGAAAGCTGCGTGCGCCCGAAGCTCACGCTGCGGATCCCGACGACGAGGTCGCGGAGGGCCTGGAGGTAGCGAGCCGACGACCTCAGCCGGTCTCGCAAAGCGGCAGATCGTGGCGGAGGGCGGCGCCCCAAGCGCCTCCCGACACTAGTGCCCCCCGCCGGGCCCGGCTGACGGCAGCGGAAATCCGTGAGCGCTTCCGCGTCGATCCCGCTGATCGCGCCTGACCTTCCTCCCTTCGGTGCCCCCGTTTTGGGCGACGAGGCCTCGCCTGAGGAGCTCCGAGGGGGCCTTCGCGACGACGCCGAAGAGGACAGCTGGACCCGTGGCAACCGACGGCGATCGAGCTCCGCGAGGCGAGCGCCCCACGCGCGGAGGGCGCCCCTGCCGCCACCGCGCAATCTCGGCCGGTCCGAAGGCGCCCGGCGGAGGCAGGTCGGTCCCCGCCGACGTCGAGGTAAACTCCCTGGAGCCCAGACGGGGAAGACGAAGGCGCAGGCTCTGACATCAACGAACCGCGGGGTCGAGCCCGAGATCTGCTCCTCGTCGAGCCGGCGACCGCCTCGATGGTGCCTGCCGTGGGCGCGAAGCTGTCCCCGCGATTCTGCTCCGCCGCCGCGCCCGCACCGGTCAAGTGCTGCCCGTGCTCGCCGCGGCGCCGCCGACCCGTGGCGCCGCGTCCGCGCCGCGCTCCCCACGGTGCCCGTCCTCAGCGCCTCTCTCGCCGTGGCGCTCCCGGGATGTCGGCATGGAGTCGCTGCCCCCGGCCGCCCTCCCCACGCCGGCCGCGCCGCAGCCCGTCTCGGTCGTCTCGACGCCGGCTCCATGAGGTGCTCGCCGGAGTGGCGGCCCCGGGTGGGCGCCACCCCCACCGCGCCGCCGCGACGCCGCCTTCGGGCCGGGTGGCGCGCTCGACGGCAAGCGCCGAGGCGAGCCGCGTGGAGGGGCCTTCAACGACGACTACCTGCGGACCACCGGGTCCGTGACCGATCGGGACGCGGCCGAGGCTACGTTCCACGAGGAGAGCCTGGGCGTCGCGAAGGGGGCCACGGTGCTCGATCTCGCGTGCGGAGCGGACGGCACGCGATCGGGCTCGCCCGCGCGCGGCCTGCCAGGTGATCGGCTTCGACCTGTCGCTGGCGATGCTCGCGCGCGCGCCTCCGACGAGGCCAGGAGCGGAACCAGAAGCTCAACTTCGTGCGGGCGACATGCGCGAGATGACCCCGAGGACGCGTTCGATGGGCTCTGCTGGCAGACGAGCTTCGGGTTCTTCAGAGGAAGAGAAGAACGCGACGGTCGTGGCAACGTACCGCGCCCTGAAGATAGGGCGCGGCAGTTCCTGCCGAGGTGGTCAACCGCGCTTATTAAGCCGCCCGACGTGCCGTCGCTCGTCTGGTTCGGAGGCGACAGGTATCTGCATGGACGAGTGCCTCGACTTCCATCCTCGCGCTCTGGGGCAGGAAGCGCACGATGATGATGGACGACGGGCGTTCCAGGAGATCGAGATTTCGGTGCGCGTTTACTCGCTGTACGAGCCGGCAAGCTCCTGAACGACGCGGGGTTCCGCGTGGCCGAGGTCTCGGGGCGCATCAGACCGGGCGTCTTCTTCGGCGGCGAGGCGCCGTCGATCATCATCCTCGCCGAGGAAGCGCTGAGCGGTACGTCGGCCCGGCCCAGTCGCCCTGGGCGTGCATTCCCACGCACGGGGTCCGTGGCGCGGGCTTACGCCCGCGGTCGCCCCAGCTGGGGCGAGAGTGGGCGCTACGCAGGGCCAAGCTCCGCCTCGCTCCGCCGGTCACCCCGCATGCCGCTCGCCCCGCCTCCTGTGTCCTGAGCCTCGGTGTGGGCCTTGGCTCGACGCTTGGGGCGCCTACGTCTTGCGCCCCACGCTACCTCCGGCGCCGCCCGCGCCGCCTGCGCCGTCCGCGCCGCTTCGCGCTGCCCACACCGCCGGCGCTCGCCGAGGCGGTTCCTGGCGCTGCGTGGGTTCTGAGCGCGACGGCCCGCGAGCGCGGCGCTGCCTTCGAGCTGCGCGCCTCGGCCACGCCCTGCGCGCCCGATCCGGCTTCCACAAGCGCCCTGTGCGACGGGTCGCGGCTCGACGTCACCTCGCAAAGTTCGCGGGGGCGACGCGGTAGCTTCGCGACGCAGCGTGGACGATGGTCGGCTGGAACGCTGACGGCGGCGCTGAGCCTGAAGGCGCGGCCCGTTTTCGACGAGGAGGTCTTCGGGCTGGTGCTGCTGGGCCGCCGCGATGAGCGGCGTGGTGGTAGGCAGCGGCGGCGGGCACCTCGTCATGCGCTGGGACGGGCATCGTTGTTACGCGCCTGACGACGGCGAGGCTGGCTGTGGAGAAGGTCCTGCTGGAAGCCAAGGCCGCGCCACTCTCTCGCTTGGACGGTGACGCGGACCAAGACCGTGGGGCCACAAGAGCCTGATGCAGCTGGCGGCCTACCAGGTCCGTGGCCGCGAGGGCAAAGGTTCGATCAGCGGGCGCGGTGACCCCGCGTTCATGAGAGGCTGACGACGCGCTCCGCCGCCGTGGCGAAAGAGGTGCGCGGGCTCCTTCTCGTGCCTGCGCCCGAACGCCTCCCGTGAGGGCGGGACCCTGTGCGCTTGCCGGTGAGCGGGTCGAGGGAGCGCCCGGCTCACCCTGTACGGGCCGTGTGCGCTGCATGGTGAATGGGAGGTCATGGCGCTTGCCCAGCTTTTCGCCGCTGGCCGCCTGACCGGGGCCGCTGTGGAGGAGGTGCGGCATCACGAGCTCCTGGGGCGATCGCCCGGGAGGCGACCTTGCGCGATCCGAGGACTACGCCGTTATTGAAGGCCGCTGGAGCTGGACTACGGCTGCGGCGAAGGCGGATCGTCGGAGTAGACGCTGCTGACGAGCTTCCGGGCCGCCGCCCGCGGCGACGAGGCGCGTGGCGTTCTGCCTGCGCCGGCTCGTACGGCATGACGGTCGCGCAGGGGCCAAGACCTCGTGAGAGTGGACTACGTCCACGACGCCGGCCATTCCCTGCACGAAGAGCAGGGGGCCCAAGAAGAACCCCTGGTCGCTGTCCCGGCCGAGCGGGTCCACCTGGTCGGGATCGCTGAAGACGAGCTTGGCGGCGGCCTGGATGCGCTTGGCGCCCTCGGCGGACGTCGCGGACATTCCTATGCGCTCTAGCGGTCCCGGCTGTTCGCCGCCGTCGGGTCGGCACGCTGACCTTTGATGGTGCGAGCGTTTTGGCGAGGAGATCGGGCGATCCTTGGTGAGGCGGCTCGCGGCACGCAGACGCGCCGAACGGCCGTGCACTTCTGCCCGGTCTTCTGCTGCTGATGTCGCGCGCGATGTCGGTCGGGAAGAGGTCTCGAGATTTGAGCCGAGCTGATGTCGGGCCTGAGGACTGGCTGCGTTCAGGCTGTCGGCCTCGACGTTCAGGCGCATACCGCGTGGTCGATGACCGAGGCCTCGGCGCGGAGCGCGCGGTGCTGCTGCTGCCGGTGAACGCGAGTTACGTCTTGCGCCTCGAGGTGAGGTGGAAGGGCGCCCGCGCTGCCCATGAGGGAGCGAGAATGCGTCGGTGGGGAGCGCGCTGACCTGGATGAGCAGCCGGTGATGTGCGCGACGGAGCGCCGCGCTGGTCGCGGGCTGTAATGAGCAGGCATCCCCGCGAGCAGCGCGGTGGCGGCCTTCTCCGCGAGAGGTCTGGTGGCGAAGTTGAACGCGTCTACGTGCACGGCGATGCTGCGGCGGGGTGTACATGCGCGCCAAACAGCCGAGCGCTGCGCCTGGGATAGTACGCCGTCGCCGTCGGCTGGCGGGCGGGCGTCGCCCCGCTTCCTGAGATCGGCGCAAAAGGAGAGCGTCCTAGTGGCGCCGTCGATGTCGAACTTTGCGTCGGACTGGAAGCTCCCGCCGCTGGTCATCGTGATTCTGATGGTTTCTGCCGCGCTCTCTGAGGGAGATGGCCTTCGAGCATCGCGCGGAGGGAGCCCTGCCGCGCTCGGCGAACGACATCGCGCGGAGGCAGCGCGGCCGCCCTCGTCGCGGGCGTGGGCAGCGCGCGCCGAAATGGAGGCCCTCGGTCGACGCGGTCGCGACCACCTCTTTCGCGGAGGGCCCAGGAGCGCCGCTTTGCCCCGCCGCCTGGAGCTGCATGTCCACGCGCCGGAGAGATAACGCTGAGCCGGTCAGCGGCGTGGGTAGAGCAGGGCGGCGTGGCCCGTCAACGACCGAAAGCGCGGGCGGGGCCGCCGACGCCGCGCGGAGGCTCGGGAAGCGCGCTGGGACGAGCAGCGCGGTCACGGCGCTCGCGTCGCGCTCTGGCGGTGCCGACCGGGCGCCTCGGCGGCCCTACAGCGGAGCGCGCTCACGCAGGAGCGCCGAGCCTCGTTCATCGCGTCGTCCCGGCCCTTCATGGGGCGCCCAACGCCCTGGGCCACCATGCCATGAAAGTGGTCTCCAGGCGCGCGTGAGCCACGGCGTAAGGTCTCCCAAAGCAGGGTGGCGGTGGTGTCTCTGTGCGGTCAGCGAGGAGCCGCCCTGTGGCGAGGCAGGTATGGCCCTCCGCGAGGAAGTCGGTGAGCACCTCTCGCCTGAGCCTGCGAAACGACGCCCCGCCGTGCATCTTTAAGACTATGTTGAGGCTCATCGCCGCGCGCTTGGCGATGCGTACGTCGAGCCTCGACGAACGGGACGCGCAGCGCGCGGCGCGAGGGCCGCGCCGATGGTGGCTGGTCTTCCTGGCGCCGCGGAGGCCCACGAGCGACACCACCCGCGGGCCTGGATTTGAAAGGTTTTGGCGGTGTCCACGACGCTCGGCGGCGGCGACCCCAGCGCGCGCGAGGGCGAGTATGGGCGCACCACCGAGATGTTGCCGAGGCCCCTTCGAGCGAGAGGACGTTGGTGGGAACCGGGCAGAGGGCCCAGGAGGCGCCGCGACCTGCCAACGTGGCGCCTTCGGCGCGGCGCGGCTGGCGGACTCTCGGCGCCGAGCGCAACAGCGCGCGCGACGACGCGGCGCGCCTCGGGGGCCTTCGCGGGCATGGGCGAGCGTAGTTCGCGCCCGGAGGGGCCGACCAGTTGCGCTGACACGCGCGCCGCGCAACGTGCAGCGCACGATAACGCTCATTCTGTTGATTTCATGCAGTATACCGCTTGCTCGGTCTGGGGCCGTGTGAAGAATCCTCGGGTGGCGGCATGACGGGGTAACGCACCCGCCTGTTCGTTCGGAGACCCACCCTGACAGCCACCGCCACGTGGTGTTTTCGTTTCCCGCCGT
>JADKKK010000032.1 GCA_016720545.1 Myxococcales bacterium | reverse complement strand
TCGAGCGCGTCGGCGTCGAGGCGCGTGCGTGGGCGGCCGAGTACTAGGGGCGCGCGCTCCGGCCCGAAGCGTCGGCCTCGTGGCGCTGGGCGGCGCTCCCACGAGGCATCGGGGGGCGGAACGTGTCAACGAATTTGAGAAGGTCGTTTCTTGAATTTAGTGAGGGGCGGGCGTGTCGCGGAGGGCGCCTGTCACGGCGCCAGCACCGCGAGATCGATCGCGAGGCGTCTCGCCCGCAGGCGCCGCGCCAGGCGCCTCTGTGGGCTTGTTGATCCAGACCTCGGACGCAGGGCGTCGGGCGATCGGGCGCCCGTGAGGGAAGCGCTCTGGGTGAGCGGCGAACGCGACGTCGAGCGTGGCCTGGCGTTGCGCGACGCGCTCGTCGACGAGGCCGGCGTGGACATCCGCCGGCGTGAGCATCGCGAGACCCGAATGGCGATGCTCCTCGTTGTACCAGCGGAAGAAGTCGCTGCTGTGGCCGCGCGCGTCCTGGATCGAACCGAAGCGCTCGGGGAAGTCGGGACGGTACTTGAGGGTCTTGAAGTGCGCCTCGCTGAATGGGTTGTCGTCGGAGACGTGGGGCCGCGAGTGGGTCTTGGTGACGCCGAGGTCGGCGAGCATGAACGCGACGGCCTTCGAGGTCATCGAGGTGCCGCGGTCGGCGTGGACGGTGAGTTGCCCGGCCTTGATGCCCTGACGGTCGCACGTCTCGGAGATGAGCTTCTTGGCGAGGGTGGCGGACTCCCGATGAGCCACCATCCACCCGACGACGTAACGGCTGAACACGTCGAGGATCACGTAGAGGTAGAAGTAGGTCCACTTCGCCGGTCCATGGAGCTTGGTGATGTCCCAGCTCCAGAGCTGGTTAGGCGCGCTCGCCAACAGCTCGGGCTTCGTGTAGGCCGGGTGGCGTAGCTGATTGCGCCGCTCGCGTGCCTCCTCGTTCTCGGCCAAGATCCGGTGCATCGTCCGCACCGAGCACAGGTGTCGGCCCTCATCGAGGAGCATGCCGAAGACCTCGGCGGGCGCGAGATCCACGAAGCGGGGCTCGTGCAACACCCCGAGCACCATCCTTCGCTCAGGGTCGGGGAGGCGTCGCGCTGGCGATGGGCGCGCGGGACGAGGGCCGTGCATCGGGGACCTCCTCCGGTAGTACGTCGCGACCGCGATCCCGAACGCTGCACACGTCGCGATGAGCACGCCCCTGTGAACTGAGGGGGCCGCTTGGCGTTCGCGACACGTTTCGTGAGGGGCGATGGACAAAGCCCCTCCGAAAACTCGCCACCATTGGTGAGTTCAGGGAGGGTCCGTCTCCGACTGAGAGAGTCGAGGAGGACGGATGGTGGAGAGGGTGAGCGAGATCGCGGACGAGGACAAGTTCCACGCGAAACTGTTGGAGATCGACGTCGCGGCGGCCTGGGCGGTGCGGAGGGGCCGGTGCAGTCGGCCGGGGTGCGGGGGGCGGCTGGACGTGGCGAACTACCCGCGCAAGGTCCGCGGGGTCGGCGAAGGGGCGGCCATCGCCGGGCGGTACGATTCGCGGCTGTCGCTGTGCTGCTCGGTGCGTGGCTGCCGGAGGCGCGCGACACCGGCGTCGGTGCGGTTCCTGGGGCGATTCGTGTACGCGATGCGGGTCATGGTGGCGTGGGCGGCCCTGCGCGGAGTGGCGTCGAGGGCAGCCCCAGAGGTCGCGTCGGCGCCGTCGCCATCGCGGCAGACGACGAGCCGCTGGGAGAGCTACTGGGGGCGGGTCAGGCAAGACGCGAGGGTGACGCTGCTGGTCGCGGCGCTGGTCGTGTCGTCGGGCGCCGTGGCCCCGAACGTGGTGGTGGCGCTGATGCGGTCCGCGCGCGGCACCGAGGCGGAGCGCGCGGTGACGACGCACCGGCTGCTGGCGCCACTGACGACGGCGACGGTTCCCCCTGAACGGGCACGTTCGGCGATGGTTGGGTGACCGCACGCAGAGGACGGTCGTAGACGGGACCGTCTTGATTTCTAGGGTTGTCGCACACGCGCAGGAGGGCCTGCGCAGGAGGACGACCCGAGATGAACGACAAGAGCCACGAGTCAGCCCGGATGAAGTGGGCGAGGTTTCGCTTCACGATCGTGGGGCCATTGCTGTCCTGCCCACCGGACGTGGGGGAGCTGCGCGAGCACGTCGAAGCGCTCGCTTCGCGGCGCTGGGAGCACCCGACGACCCGCGAGTCGCTGCGCTACGGCGCGTCGACGATCGAGCGTTGGTACTACGCGGCGAGGAACGCGAAGACGGACCCCATCGACGCGCTCGCGCGCAAGGTGCCGTCGCACGCGGGCACGCGCCCATCGCTCGGGGCCGCGTTGCGGGAGGCGCTCGCCGTGCAGTACCGCGCCCACCCGAGCTGGACGTACGCGCTTCACCACCAGAACCTCTCGGCGCTGGTGAAGGCGGACGCGACGCTAGGCGAGGTGCCGAGCCCCGCCACGATCGCGCGTCACATGCGCCAGCAGGGGATGGTCAAGCAGCGTCGTCGCAAGCGCAAGCGCGGCGAGGTTCAGGCCTTCGAGCCGCGTGAGCGGCGCAGCTTCGAGGTGACCCAGGTGCACGGGCTCTGGCACGCCGACTTCCACGAGTGCTCGCGCGCCATCGCGCTCGCGGACGGGAGCATGAAGAGGCCTCAGCTGCTCGCCTTCATGGACGACGCCTCGCGCCTGATCTGTCACGCGCAGTGGTACCTGGATCAGACGACCGAGGCGTGGGCGCACGGCCTGTCGCAGGCGATCCTCAAGCGGGGCCTGCCGCGCGCGCTGCTGACGGACAACGGCTCGGCCATGATGGCCGCTGAGAGCACCGAGGGGCTGGCGCGTCTCTCGATCGTGCACCACACGACATTGCCGTACACGCCTGAGCAGAATGGCAAGCAGGAGAGCTTCTGGGGGCTGGTGGAGGGGCGCCTGATGGCGATGCTCGAGGGTGAGGCGGAGCTCACGCTCTCGAAGCTCAACGAGGCGACGCAGGCGTGGGTGGAGCTCGACTACCACCGCAAGCGTCACAGCGAGCTCGGCACGACTCCCCTCGAGCGTGCCATGCGCGGGCCCGCGGTCGCGCGCGAGGCTCCCTCGATGGATGTCCTGCGTCGAGCCTTTCGCAAGGAAGAGGTGCGCACGCTGCGCCGCAGCGACGGGACGATCACCATCGAGGGCGTCCGCTTCGAGGTGCCCGCGCGCTACTGCGTGCTGCTGCGGCCGACGGTGCGCTTCGCGCGCTGGGACCTGTCGAGCGCCGACCTCGTCGACGCGCGACACGGCACCCACCTGGCGACGCTGCTGCCGCTCGACAAGGCCAAGAACGCGAGCGGCGCTCGCCGTCCGCTCGGTGTGCCTCAGCGGGCCGAGGACCTGGCTCGCGACGCGCGTGGGGCGGGGATCGCGCCTCATCTGCGAGTTCTGATGGCGGAGTACGCGGCGACCGGGCTGCCGCCGGCCTACCTGCCGCTGGACGCGGGCGGCGCCGCCGACGGGAGCGGGGCGGGCGCCGAACCCGTTGCTCCGGAGCACGAAGATCACGACCACGACGACTCCGACGACCGAGGTGACCGATGAACTCCACACTCAAGACCCTCTACGGACTCAATTTAACCCCTTCCTCCCCGGTCTACCGACCGAGGCGCTCTTCGCTACGCCCGCGATCGACACCTTCTGCAGGCGCCTCGAGTTTGGGCTCGCGGACGGTGGCTTCGCAATGATCACGGGCGACCCAGGCTCTGGGAAGTCTGCGGCCATGCGCATCCTGGCCTCTCGCCTCGCCCGCCGCTCCGACCTGCTCGTGGGCATCGTCGAGCGGCCCGTCGGTCGCGCCTCCGACTTCTACCGCGAGCTCAGCAGCCTCTTCGAGGTGCCGCTCAAGACCCACAACAACTGGGCTGGCTTCAAGTCGCTCCGCGCTCGCTGGAGTGAGCATCTCTCCTCGACGATGCTCCGGCCCGTCCTCATCGTGGACGAGGCGCAGGAGATGTTGGGCAACGTCCTCACCGAGCTGCGCCTGCTCGTCAGCAAAGATCTCGACGCCCAGTCGCTGCTGACCGTCGTCTTCGTCGGCGACGCCCGGCTCCCCGAGCGCTTCCGGTCGGCCGACTTGCTGCCTCTCGGTACCCGCATCCGCCGAAGGCTCAAGCTCGAGCCCGCAGCGCGCGACGAGCTCGTCGCCTGTCTCGATCACGTCCTCGACGTCGCTGGCGCCCCCAGTTGATGTCTACGGAGGTGCGGACCGTCATGGCCGAACACGCCGCCGGCAACTACCGCGTCCTCGCGAACATCGGCTACGAGTTGCTCAGCGCCGCCGCGGAGCGCGAGGCCCCGAGGATCGACGAGAAGCTCTTCTTCGAGGTCGTCGCGCCCCAGCCCACCGCTCGCGTCGCGAGGCGAAAGTGAGCCCAGACCTCCTCGAGGCGCGGCGCCGCTTCCCGGACCTCGTCTCCGTCGCAGCGCTGCTCGTGGTCCTCGACCTCGCGGACGCCGCCGTCCGCGCCGCTCACCCCGCGTCCCTCGGCCGCCTACCCGGCGAGGCCCCCTCGCAGCAGCGAGCCCTCGCCCTGCTCCGCTCGCTTCATCGCCTGCGCCGCGACGCTGCCCGCTATGTCGACTACCACGCCGACCTCGTGGGCCACCTCCCCCCGCGTACGAGCACCCGACACCTCAGCCACTTCTGAACAGGCGCACCGTCGCTCCACCGCCACGGCCCCGCCGTCGCGGTGGGGCCGGGTGTCCCCGCTCGACCGCCGAACCTCACTCTTCGTGACACGCGGCCCATCAAGTCTCCTGCTTGCGCTCAGCGAGCACGCCGTGGTGGGGCGCCACACCGAGCACCGCGCTCATCACGTCTCCTCCGGTCCGGGCAACGCGATCCCCAGCAGCTGTAAGAGTTTTTTTTGGAGCTCTACCAACGCCTCGGCCCGCTCCGCCCTCCGCGTCGCCTTCGTGACCTCTCGCTGCAGCTCGACGATCTGCTTGTCGCGCGCATCCACCACCCGCGCCGTCGGCCCGCGCCGCTTCGGCTCCAGCCCAGTGGTCTGCCCGCTCTTGGCCTGCGCCCTCCACGCGGCCAGGTGCGACGAGTACAGCCCCTCCCGCCGCAGCATCGCGCCGAGCTCTCCCGGCGCCGTGCAGGCCTCGGCCTCGCGCAGGATCCGCGCTTTGAACTCGGCGCTATACCGGCGCCGCTTCGCCTTCTCGCTCACTTCCGTCCCGGACTTCATCGCCGGTAACGACATCACGTTCGTCATGGGTCATGCCAGTCTCGCCCTGCGGGGTTCGTACACTAATCTCGGTGGGGGTGGCCTTCTCACGAACGTTGGCACAGAGGGGGGACTGGTAAACTGGTGCGTCGGCCCCTCTCTCGGGGCATCGTCATGGCGGTGTGCCTTGAGGCGGCGAGGCGCCGAGCCCGGAGCGCTTGGGAGCGCGCTTCG
The DNA here is from genome assembly GCA_016720545.1 of Myxococcales bacterium. Lineage (NCBI taxonomy): Bacteria > Pseudomonadati > Myxococcota > Myxococcia > Myxococcales > Myxococcales bacterium. Next base: position 3,884 of record JADKKK010000032.1, on the reverse strand, counting down.
GCGTGGAACGCGAACCTGGGAGCGCGACGAATGGCCCTGTACGGAGGGGGCGAAGTCGACCCGAACGGAGCGTTGCAGCTGAGGGTCTACGAAGCTCGCCCGCTATCGCGTGCTCGCTCGGCCCCCAGCTGAACGCGAACGTTCGGCTGTTTGTCGAGAGTCCCTCGCTCGCCCGACGCGGCGGGAGTCTGCGACGGGCAGCGTCGACCTCCCTCGCGTGGGGCGACGAGGATCCGGTTCGCGACGTCGACCTCCCTCCCGATGATCGTGTCACGTCGAAAGCCTCCCTCGCACGCGCGGCGTGGACCCAACTTGGAAGGCCTTCAACGCGACGTGCTTGGCGGACGAGCGGACGAGCTCCGAGCCGGCGGCGCTCTCGGCCTCTATCCCAATAGGCAGCGTCCACCCAAGACCGGCCGGGCCACCGCCTCCATCGCGATAGCCAACATACGCCCGAGTCCCGAGCGCCCACGCCTTGCATGGGGGCAGGCAGATCCGGTCCGCCTGAACTCCATCGGCATCCTCACGGGCGGCGGGCTCGGCCGCGTGACGGCGCACTGAATCACGACCGGGCGCCCGGACGTGGACGTGACCGGCTTCAACATCGACCGGCTCCACACCTACCAGGCCAACCCGGAGTACCGCCGCACGCGCACGGTGGAGTCCCTCGGCCTCGTCTACCTCTGCCACTACCCGACCCGCTCGATGCAGACCGCACGCGCGCCGACAACGCCCCCTCGCTCTCCGCCACGCCTATGGGCCGACGCTCCGCTCAATAGTCGGCGTCGCAGTAGCCGCTGCTGTTGCAGCTCCCGAAGTAGCAGACACCAATGGACAGGTTGTGGTCACGCGCGATGGAGCCCCCGCCCGGGCACCACCCCTTCGCGTTGAGCGCTTTGCAGTGGGACGGCGAGTTACACCCCGAGCGGCAGGTCCCTCCCGAGCACGTCCACCGTTGCCCGTTCGCGCCGACGCAATCTCCGGCGTAGGTGCGGCCCTGGCATTCGGCGCTCTTGGTACACGACTCGACGTTGCAGAATCCATGGGCGCAGGTTAGCGGAGAGGCGCAGTCCGAAGCGCGCGAGCATGGTGCGCCGAAGTCCCCGCCGCTCTTGCCGTACGTCGGCGAGGTGGGGCACGAGGGTCCACTGCTGGATCCGCCCGAATTGGAGGACGTGGAGTCGCCCGGGCATTTCGACGGTGCCTTGGAGCAACGGCTCGTGCCGGTGGTGCTGGTCTCGCACGATCCTGCGCCGACCCGGCTGCAGTCGTCGTTCGTGACGCACGACACGTAGCACTTGAAGTCGCACGAGCGGCAGAACGTGTTGCAGCTCATGACGTCACCGCAACCTTCGCTGCAGCTGCTGTAATACTTGCCCTCCTTCAAGTCGCAGCTCGGGCCCGATTTGGAGGGGCTGGACGAATTCGTCCCCTCGGAGGTGCCCGAGCAGGCAACGATCGCGATGGCAGCGCCCGCGATCGCGCGAACGGTCCACATCTGTAGATGCCCCGAGCGCTTCCGACCATGCCGACGTGTCATGGGGCTGACATTCACTTGCCCAGGACCATCGCGCACGTGCCCACGGGCGTCATCGCGGGTTTCGTGACGCCGCCCTCTGCGGTGACATCGCTCTTGTCGTACACGACGAGCGTCGCTGCGCCGGGGTCCTTGGGAAGGATGGCGTCGAATCCGCCTGAAACCGAAATCATGGCACTTCCCGTAATCCAGCGAAAGTAGTGGTCACCCTTTTCATCGGTCCAACGGTTGGTCACGACGTACGCATCGCCACCGCCGTCGCGAGCGCGCCAGAGCAGACCCGGCGCGCCGTTGTAGTCGATGAGCGTGTAACTCATGACGTCGGTGATACGTTTCGTCTTCTCTACTTGGCAGTTGGGGGTAGACCATGTCGCCTTCGCAGGGGGCGAGAAATCGGAGCCCACCTTCGTCACTCCATGCGCGACAAACGGGGAGCCGCACCCAGCGCATCCGAGTCCTATCGATGCCATGAGGGCAATACGACGTAGGGAAGTTGGGTTGAGCAGCGGGCGCGAAAGATGTGTCATGGCTCCCCGGAGGCGACGGAATTCGTGCCACCATACTTTGCTTGATGGCCGGTGTCAACGCGGGTTAGACAGTGAAGTACGTGCTACGCCCCGCCGTCGCGCAGGAACGGGTCACGCGAGGACCTGACGGTCTCGTCCGGATCACGCTCAAGAAGCCCTCCTCGGAGGGACAGTGGCGGTGGACACAACTTGGGCCTGCTGTTCCTCGTGTCGCAGAGCATCCCCGGGATGAACGCGAACGAGCAGGCGGCGCAGGCGATCAAAGAGTTCGAGGCCTACAAACCATGCGCGGCGCGCGCGCGCGGAGATTGAGGGCGACGACGTCGACGATCTCCTCAACCGTGCCAAGGCCAAACACGCCGAGGTGAAGGCCGCGGCCGCGGCGCCGCCCGCCCCGGCGACCCCGCCTCCCGCGGCAGCTACCGACGCAGGCGCTGCACCGGCCACGCCTGCCTCGTCTGCGCCACCGGCGCCCTCGAACGCACCGGCCGCGTCCGCGCCGGCCGCAGCCACGACCGACGCGGTGCGCGACCCCGACGACCGCATGCCGGCGCTCGTGGACGCGGCATCGTGGCTGCGGCACTTCGCCAAGCACCCGGATGCGCCGCGTGCTGCGCATCTTCCCGAGCGTCTGCGCGGCGCCGTAGCCCGCAAGAAACTGGTCGTCCGAGAGCCAGCCTTGGGCACGATCTCCGCGCGAAGCAGCGGGAGCACGACGTGACCACCGCCGAGGACGAGGGAGCCCGCGGCCCTTCGCTTTACGCTCGCTCGGCCAAAATCGTCCTGCGGCCGCCTCCGCTCTTTAGCTGGACCCTCACCCACACCGCGACGTCCACTTCAGTCGGACCGTATCGCGCCCTCGCTCGCGGCGATATCCTTTCGAGTCCGAAGCGCCTCCGGCACCTCCGCTCCTTAGCTGGACCCTCTCGCACGGCGCGACCTCGACTTCAGTCGGACCGTCTCGGCCTCGCTCCGGGCGACGTCGTTGCGAGTCCGAAGCGCCCAACCCTCGCCTGCAGCGCCGCCCTGCCGGTCTGCAACCCCTCGCCCTCGCTCGCGGCCACCTCGATCCGGACTGCGAGCTCGGGCTCCTTCCGGCCGGGTGCCAGTTCCCCTCTGCCGCGCCGAGCGATGCCAGTGTCGAACGCCGCCTCCTTCCTGTTGGCGACGTTCGGTGGCCTCAATGCATCATGCACCCTTCTGCCGACCAGCAGCGCGGGCCGTGTGCCGAGACCCGTCCCTCCACATCCCTTCGACGCACACCTCACTTTCGCTGGGAGCCGTGCCTTTCCAAGTGAATCGCTGTCGTTCTTGGCTCGACAGCACCGTCGATATCAGACTGGAACGCCCTTCCGTCACCCTCTGTGCCGAACAGAGCATTGCAGCCGATGGTCACCGAATCTTGCCCGCTTCCGCGTGCAAGATTCGGCGCCCACGACTGAATGCTAACGTTCGGCTGTTTGTCGAGAGCCCTGGCATGGGGCGACGGGGCTCCGGCCGGCGACGTGGACCTCCTCACGAGAGGGCAGCGAGCTTGCGAGCGGGCGGCCTCGGGGTTCGCGCTCGACGCAACGTCTCCCGTAACGGGGGGCGTCGAAGACCGCCTTCGATAGGCAGCGACCTCCGAGGTCGTCACGTCGAAGGCCCCTCGCCACGACGGGCGTGGGCCCAACTTGGGAGGCCTTCGACGCGACGTGCTGGCGGACGAGCTCCGAGACCGGCGGCGCCCTCCTGCGAGGCATCGGCGAGCCGACGGACGTGCCGCAGCGAACCCCGGCTCGCAAGGGGGTGCCAGTCTTGACCCTCCCTCGCGATAGGCA
>JADKKK010000031.1 GCA_016720545.1 Myxococcales bacterium | reverse complement strand
GTTGATTTACGGACCGAGGCCCGGCGTCGTCCGCGCCCGGCCCGCCAAGGCGCGATTTGAGGAGCGCTCGGAGCGTGTTCCAGGTGGGCGTTTCTAGCAGCCCGTTGATTTTGCCCGCAGGGGTCGACACGGATCAGCGGCATGGATAGGGTTCCGTCCACGATGGGAATGGGGCGACGGACGGACAAGCAGGCGCCGATGTGGGTGGGGACGACGGAGCTCCCGAGGTCGCCCGGACATCGGTTCTACGAGAAGCTGAACGAGCTGCTGCGCGCGGCGGGGTTCGACAAGCAGGTCGAGGCGCTGTGCGAGTCGAGCTTCGACGCCGGAGCCGCTGGGGGCCGACTGTCGGTTGTGCCCGGGGTGTACTTCCGGATGCTGTTGGTGGGCTACTTCGAGGGGATCGAGTCGGAGCGCGGCCTCGAGTGGCGATGCTCGGACTCGCTGTCCCTTCGAGGGTTCTTGGGCCTCCTTCCCGGCGAGCGCGTTCCGGACCACTCGACGCTTTCGCGGACGCGGACGCGGCTTCCGAGCACGGTTTACGAGGCGGTCTTCACGCTCGTCCTCGGCATCGTCGAGAAGGAGGGCCTCCTTCGCGGAAGGGTGGTCGGCGTCGACTCGACCTATCTGCGGGCGGACGCGTCGATGAAGACGATCGTGAGACGCGACACGGGCGAGGGCTACGCGGAGTACCTGAAGAAGTTGTGCGTCGAGCAGGGCATCGAGAATCCGACCGCCGAGGACGCCCAGCGCATGGACCGCCAGCGCAAGGGCAAGAAGGTGTCGAATGCGGACTGGGTCTCGTCGACCGACGACGATGCGCGGATCTGTCGGCTCAAGGACGGACGGACTCGGCTTGCCTACAAGGCGGAGCACGTCGTGGACATGGAGTCGGGCGTCGTTGTAGCGTAACCGTCCGGGGTTCGACGTCTGGGCGGAGGTCTAGTGGGGAGGGAGACTGGGGTCCGGAGGTTGAGGTATGGCAGCGGCGAAGAGCGAGGGTTTCTGGCGGCGTGTGGTGTCCGAGGTCGAGGGCGGCAAGGGGGTTGGCGAGGTGGCGAGGCGGCACGGCGTGAGCGCCTCGTCGGTGCTGAGATGGCGAGCGAAGCTCGGGTCGGCGACGTCGACTTCGCTGGTGCCGATCCGTGTGAGCGCCGCGTGTCCTCCGTCGAGGGGCGAAGCCGGGCCTGGTCGACGGGTGAAGCTCGAGGTGGGCGAGGTCGGTGTGTACTTCGAGGAAGGGACGGACCCGGGGTACGTGGCGGCGGTGGCGCGGGCGTTGGGGGTGTGATGCTGGGGCTACGGTCGAGCCTCCGTATTCACCTGGCGGTGGGCGCCGTCGACCTCCGCGCTGGCCACGATGGGCTGGCGGCGATCGTGCGTCGGGAGTGGGGGGAGGAGCGGCTATTTGGCGGGCACCTCTTCGTGTTCCTCGGGCGCCGGCTGGACCGGTGCAAGATCCTGTTCTGGGACCGGGGCGGGTTCGTCCTGTATTACAAGCGCCTGGAGCGAGGTCGATTCCAGGCCCCCGCGCTGAGCGCGGACGGGAAGTCCGCGGAGCTGGACGCGACGGGGTTGGCGATGCTGCTGGATGGCATCGACGTGGCACGGGTTCGGCGTCCGGAAGCGTGGACGCCGAAGATTGGGCGTTGCGCATAAGGGGGATCGACAGAACGAGCGAAGCGTGATCAATACTGGTTGTTGCCCCCTGTAGACGACCACCCGTGCTTCTGGCGTGAAGAGGGTAACCGCTGCGCGGACCCCACGTCGCGCGAGTGATCGGGGGAGTGCAAACTGCACCCATGGGACGACAGCGAAGCAGGGGCGAGCGCGGGGCGGAAGTGCGGGCGTGGCGGGCGAGCGGGGTGAGCGCTGCGAAGTATAGCGAAGAGCACGGGCTGTCGAAGGGGAGCCTCTGTCGCTGGGCCGCGGAGGTGGACGGGCGGGGGTCTCGAGTCCGGCCGGCTCCCGAGCCACGGACAGCGTTCGTGCGCCTCGAGGTCGCGCCCCGCGCCGTGGGAGGCCTCGTCGTGGAGGTGGGGCCCGCGAAGGTGCGCGTCGAGCCGGGGTTCGACGCGGGGCTCCTGCGCGAGGTCGTGAGGGCGCTGGCCGGGGGCGCGTCGTGATCCGCGGGTGGAGATCTTCGTGGCCGTCGAGCCCGTGGACATGCGCTTCGGGTTCGAGCGCCTGGGCGGGCTGGTGCGCGAGCGGATGGGGCGTGAGCCTCGGTCCAAGGCGCTGTTCGTGTTCTTCGGCAAGCGTCGGCAGACCGTGAAAATACTGACGTGGGACGGCACGGGAGCGGTGCTCTGGTACAAGCGCCTGGACCGCGGTGTGTTCGAGATCCCCAGACCCGAGAGGAGGGAGAGACGAGCGTGATCGTGAGCGAGGTCGCGTTCGAGGCCCTGTTCGCGGGGCTCACGAAGACAGTCCACTAAGATGGGAAAATATTCGCCATGAGGCTGAATTTCCAGAAGATCGGCTACGTCTAACGGCACCGTGAAGAGAGCGATGCGCATCCCCCCGGAGACCGCGAAGCTGGCGAGCGCGCTCGCCGAGCGCGACGCGGCCATCGCGTCGCTTCAGGCGCTCATCGCGTCGCTGCAGGGGACGATCGCCGCGCTCGAGAGCGCGCTCACGAACCACGCGAGCGAGAAGGCTACTCAAGCGGCGGCTGTACGGCACGAAGTCCGAACGAAGCGGCACCAGCGAGCTTCAGCTCACGCTCGGCAACTTGCTCGCGGATCAGGCGAAGCTCCAAGCGGAGCTCGACGCGCTCACGAAGCAACCTACAGGGACCACGGGAGAGAACGGCGCGCCGGAGCCGGCACCGGAGCCGGCTTCGCCCCCGCCTCCGCCCGAGGAGGCCGAGAGCGAGAGCCGCGCCCGAAGGGGCCGCGATCTCTCCGCGTCCAAGCTCCCGCGGGTGGTGGTCGAGATCCGCGATGGCGCGCCGAGGCGAGCGGCGGAAGGCTCATTGACTGGGAGACGAGCTATCAGCTGATGTTCCAGCGCGCCTGCTTCAAGGTCCTCGTGAAGAAGGTGGCGAAGTACGAAGTCTCCGTTCACGGCGCGGCGAGGGTGATGGTCGCGCCCTCGCCGAAGCCGCTGTTCCCGCGCGCCATGCTCCACACCTCGGTGCTCGCCTGGCTCGCCGTGCAGAATTCGCGCTCGGGGTCCCGAACTACCGCCTCGAGCGACACGTCTCGGCGATGGGCGGAGTCCCTCGATCGCTCGACCATGTGCCGCAACCTCGAGGGCCGGCGCACGCTCGGCGCGACCATCGTGCACGCCATGCTGCGCGACGCCATCGAGACGTGCTCGGTCCTCTCGACCGACGCCACGGGCGCCGCCATCCAGCCGGGCGCCCGCGACGGTGGCCCCAAGCGCGCCTGCAAGAAGGGCCACTTCTTCACCATCGTGGCCGATCGCGATCACGTGCTCTTCTCCTATGTCGAGCGCCACACGCAGGACGCCGTCGCCTCGCTCTTCAAGGGCTTCCGTGGCTATCTCCAGTCCGACGCCAGCAGCGTCTACGACATCCTCGACCGAGGACACGGCGGCGCAGATCCTCCGGTGCTCCTCGTCGGCTGCTGGGCCCACACCCGCCGCTACTTCTTCGAAGCTGCGATCTGCAAGTACCCCATCGGAGTCGCAGGCCTCACGCGGATCCGCGCGATCTACGTCGCCGACAACGCGCTCGCCCACATGCCGCCCATCGAACGCGCGCGCGAGCGCCTCACGCGCGTCCTCCCGCTCGTCGACGAGTTCTTTGCCTGCGAACGACCGCTCGCGCGACCCTCGGCAGGACCCTCGCCACGAAGGCGCTCGGCTACGCCGAGAACCAGGAGCAGGAGCTCCGCCGTGTCTTCCTCGACGGCCGCCTCCCCTCGACAACACACGCAGCGAGCGGGCCCTTCGCACCATCGTGGTCGGCCGCAAGAACTGGCTCTTCTATGGCAGCGATCTCCACGCCCACGCCGCCGCCGCGCTCTTCAGCATCGTAGCCTCCTGCCGACTCCACGACCTCGACCCGCAGATCTACCTCGAGGACCGTAGCACCTCCGACCTGGCCGAAGGACCGGTACCTCACCGCCCCGAAGAACTGGTGGCCACCCGCGCGGCTCGACCCGAACGAGCCGAGGCCCCCTCGGCGACGCACCGTCCGCCGCCGCTCGCCCTCGTCCCGGCGTGATCGCGGGCCGACGGCCCCTTCCGCTTCGCGAGCAGCTCGCCGCGCCCCCTTGCCGTCGGCCCCTGCCCTGTGGGTCGCGCTCCTCCGACTCCGCGCGCGCGATGTGCAGGTTACTGAAGAGAGGCGAGACGGCTCCGCGCAGAGGTGCGCAAGCGGGGGGAGGAGCTTGAGGAAGCGAAGCAGAAGCTCGCCGCCCTCGAGCGTCGCGTGCTGGGCCCGAAGAGCGAGAAGATGCCGCCGATGGCCGGGGAAGTCGCAAAGCAGCGACCGACCGACCGCGAGGTGGCGAAGCAGAAGCGGCGGGAGGCGGCGGACGCGAAGGCGAGGCTCGAGACGGTGGTGGAGCCCGTTGCGGTGCCCGAGGCCGAGCGCGTTTGCCCGAAGTGCGGCAACGAGCACCTGGCGGCGGTGGGAGACGGCAAGCCCGTGGTCCAGCACGACTACGTGCCCGGGCACTTCCGGCGGCGCGTGAAGGTCCGCGAGACGCTCGCCTGCTCGTGTGGCGACTACATCGTCACGGCGCCGGCGCCCGATCGCCTGGACCAGAGCCCGTACGCGCCGAGCTTCGTGGCGTATCTCGTGGTGTCGAAGTGCGAAGACGGGCTGCCGTTCTATCGGCTCGCGAAGATGCTCTCTCGCACCGGCGTCCCCACCGAACGGAGCACGCTCAACGACCTGTTCCATCGGGCGGCCAGGCGCCTCGCGCCCTTGGCTGCGCGGGTCCTCGCGCGCGTCGGGCAAGCGGAGATCGTGTTCGCGGACGAGACCTCGATCAAGATGCTGGAGGGGAACACGCGCGCGTTCGTGTGGACCTTCCTGGCCGACAATCTCATTGGGTTCGTCTTCAGCCCGAGCCGCAGCGGCGAGACGCCCGCGCGCGTGCTGGGCGACAGCACGGGCGAGCTCATGGTCGACATGTACACCGGGTACAATCGGATCACCGCCCCCGGCCTCCGGAGGCGCGCTGGCTGCATCGCGCACGCCCGTCGCAAGGTGTTCGAGGCAAAGGACGTCCCGGGTGCGACCAAGGGCCTGGAGCTCGTCCGCGATCTCTACGTCGTCGAGCACGACGCGCGTGCGCTTGGAATCGAAGGCACGGAGGCCCACCTGGAGCTGCGCCGCACGCGGTCGCGGCCGCTCATGGCGCGACTCTTGGTGTGGGCCCGCGCGGCGCGGCGCGGACACCCGCCGAAGTCCCCGCTCGGGAAGGCCGTCGGCTACATCCTCCGCAATCGAAAGCCGCTGACGCGGTTCCTCTACGTGGCCGCGCTGCCGCCCGACAACAACCGCTCGGAGGCGGCCCTTCGTCGGGTCGCGCTCGGTCGCAAGAACTACCTCTTCGTCGGGAACGAGGACTGCGGCGAGAACACTGCGGGCCTCTTCTCCCTCGTCGCGTCTTGCGTCCACAACGACGTCGAGCCCATCGCCTACCTCACGGACGTGCTGGTCCGGGTCGATACGCACCCGAACCACAGGATCGACGAGCTCCTCCCGGACAAGTGGCGACCGCCCGACCGACCGGGCTGAGTCGTCCGCCTCCGCAACTCCGTTTGGGCTCGCCACCGCGCGGGCACGGCGCGCGCGTGCCGACCCCGCGTGGCAAGCCCACGACGGGCCCTCGGGTCGGCCGCGCCTACACCTCGGACCGAGGGTGCCGCCGTCGCCGACCGTCGTCCACGAAACCGCCGGCCGGCGCCGCCCCCGGGCCGGCCTCCGACCTGGACCCCGACACCACCGCGCCTCCCACGGTCCCGATCGCTTGATTTTCGCCGCATCCTGCGGTCCCCGCAGGATGCGGGTTGCGCCTAGTCTCCGCCAGACGTCGAAGCCCGGACGGTTACGTTGTAGCGGCCGAGCTCCTACCCGCCGACTCGGCAGACACCGCGACTCTCGCCACGAGCCTCGAGGTGGCGCGCACCAACATCGAGGTGGCTCGCGGCTCCAGCCGCGACAGCAACGACGACGACGACAACGACGACGACGACGGTAGTAGCCCTCCCGGCTCCCCAGACTTGCCCAGCGAGCGCGAGGTCATGGAGGTCGTCGCGGACAAGGGCTACCACAAGGCCGAATCGCTGCTGGACCTTGCCCGAGCGCAGTACCGCACGTACATCCCCTCGCCGCGGGTCAACGGGGCGCGTCACTGGGGCGACAAGGGCGGCATGCTCGCGCGCGAGGCCTTCTACTCGAACCGCGCACGCTGCCAGAGGAAGAAGGGCAAGCGCCACCAGCGCACGCGGGGTGAGCTCATCGAGAGAACCTTCGCTCATGTCTGCGAGACAGGCGGCCATCGACGCGTCCGGCTGCGCGGACAAGAGAACGTTCGGAAGCGCTACCTCCTGCAGGTCGCTGCCTTCAATCTCGGCATTGTCATGCGGAGACTGGTCGGAGCGGGAACACCACGCCAAATGGCCGGCCGGAGGGCCCTCCTCTACGTCGTTTTCGTTGTCAGCGTTCTCCGGCTTTGGTGCGCGCTCTTCACCCTCCGCCTTGGCACGATTTTCCGAGCCGCCACCCGCGCAGCCGTCGACGCCCTTGATGAGAGAGAATTGCAGAACGCCCGCTTATCAACGGGCTGCTAAAGCCCTCGTGGCGTTGCGTTGATCGGCCAGGAGTCATCAGGGGCGGCGCCTCGCCCGGGCGGCCGCGTCCGGTGACCGGACGGCTGCGCGGCCCGCCCCAGATCGCGCCACCGGGCCACTGTCCTCTGCTTGCGCCCCGCACGGACACCCGTGTATAATCAATATCTTGACCTGCCATGTCGAAGTCGAGCAGTTCGTTCGCCACCCGTCTCGGAACTCCCGCCAGTAGCGCTGCGCGCATGCACGGCTTGGCTGCGCTATCCGCGGGTGTCATCACTTCACTTCGCGCGGAATGGTTCCGCGTTCGCCTCGACCGAACCCATCTCCGACTGTTTTGTGGTCGGCTGATCGTAATGACCCTCGAGGGCCGGCACGCTTGGCTTGCCCTGAGCGAGGAACTCCTCGACGCGACTTCACCGTTGAAGTCATGGTCTTGGGATGAACGAGGCCTCCGACCGTCCGACGCTGCCGGGCAGCCATATCCTCGCTACGCTCGACCGCCATCTCGCAACGGTTTCTACTCACCCGACCTCGACCCGAGCGGGGTCGAATGGACCGCGCTCCAAACGCCACACCTCGACTACTTGAAGAGGGTTGTTGTCGAGGGGCGCGCCCCAGACCATCGCACGCGCAGCACCGACGGACTGACAGAGGCGGTGTTGTCGTGGGGAGCAGGCTCCCCGTCAGAATGCCTCTCACAAGCGAGCGTCGTCGCTTCGCTCCGTTCCTCTCCCGCTGTTCGGAGGGCTCGCATGGAACTCGCTCCACGCAAGCCAGCGTCCAGGATGATCCTGACGCGGGCTTTTGATCGTAGTCCAGATGTCATCGCTGAGGCGCTCCTCCGCGCGGCTGGCATTTGTGAGTCCTGTCGCGAGCCTGCGCCATTCGCACGCGCCTCTGATGGCACGCCGTATCTTGAAGTTCACCACCGGACCCGCCTGTCCGACGGCGGCGACGACAGCATCGACAACGTTCTTGCCGTCTGCCCGAACTGCC
>JADKKK010000030.1 GCA_016720545.1 Myxococcales bacterium | reverse complement strand
TGCCAGCCTCGCGGTCGCAGTGCCGGAGGAAGTCTTTCAACTGCCGCTTGCGACAGGACGCAGCGCGCGAAGCCTTCACCGCTGCGGCGTCGTTCACCTTGCTGTTGATCTTCGTGGTCATGCGCACGCCCTCCGCGCCGCGCGAGCGGCCCAGTCGATCACCGTCTCAGCGTCAACGTGCGAGAGCCGCGAGAACCACGGCGACCGCGCGCGAGCCGCGGCGACGAATGCCGCACGCGGCAGATCAGGACGCAACGCGCGAGCATCGCGCACCGCGCGGAGAAAGCCCGAAACCTCGCAGAGAGAGCGGCTCATGAACTGGTCTTCTCCATGTGCTCGGGCGGCAGCGCCGCGACGATCATCGCGAGGGTTTCAGGACGGACGTTCTCCCCGTTGATCACCGATGCGATGGGTTCGGTCGACAGCCCGGTCAGCGCCGCGAGTTTCCGATAGCTCCACGCTTTGGGGTCTGCCGCGCGCAACGCGAGGAGTCGCGCGCGTACCTCCGCGACCGTTTCGAGGGGCATCACCCGGACGGGCATCTCAGCGAGGGCGATAGGCGGCTCAGCGATCAACGCCAACTGCCGCGGGTCGACGCGCGCGGCCTCGGTGTCGACCAGCTCAGCGGGGACGCGCGGCGGCGGCGGCACCGAGGGCAGCGGAGGTCGCACCGAGGCGCGCGCGGGCGGTTGCGTGGCGCGGCGCGGTGACATTGAGGGCGACACCACGAGCGGCGGCTCAGCGGGCACTGGCGCGGCCTCTGCGGCCTTCGCAGGGTCGGCGCTGAGCGCGCGCAACAGAAGGGAGCGAACACCGTCACCGAGACCGAAGGATGTCCCCGGCGCCATCGAGCGGAGTCGTTCGGTCTCGACCTTCACGGCGTCGAGAAGGGCGGGCGCGAGACGCACGCCAACGGTCTGCGAGGGCTGAGAGACACCCGGACGGTGGACGTGGTTCGGGTCGAGAGACTTGGACATCGAGGGCTCCACGAGGTCAGGAAGGGCAGCGGCGAGACGCGCGTGCGCCTCGGGGGAGGTCAGGGATGGATGCGCGGCCACGAGCGCGGCGAGCTCGGTGCGGACTCGCGCGACGGTCGCGAGGTCAACGACCGCCGTCATGCGGCCTCGGTGGCGAGGATGTTCGTCACCTGCGTTCGGGCGAGGGCGCGACCCGTGCGACCGACGAGACCAGCTCGCGCGAGTTCCGCGACGATGCCGCGCTGAGAGAGACCCGCGGCGCTGAGCGCGCGCACCTGCGCGATCACCGCTTGTTCGGCGGGGCACTCCACGAGCCGCCCCGCGGCGTCCGCCGTGAAGCCGTAGCGCACGGTGCCGGTGCGCTCCCCGCGAGCCTTCTTGACCGCAAGCGCGGCCTTCGTGCGGGAGCGGATCAACCCGCGTTCGTACGCGGCCGCAGCGTCGAGAACCGAGCGCATGAACTGGTCGGCGGGCGTGTCGCCGTTGCCCGTGCCGTCCGCCGACACGACCCGCGCACCTGCCGCAGCGACGGCGCGATCAATCGCCGCCGCGACGTAGCAGTCACGCGCGAGACGATCGCGCTTCGCCACCACGAGGAGCCCCGCGCCGTGGTGCCGCAGCGCCACGAGGGCGGCACCGAGGGCGGGACGATCACCGAGGTCAGCAGCGCCCGAGACACCCGCGTCGACGTGCCACGAGACCACCGACACGCCCGACGCGCGCGCCCATGTCTCGACCGCGGCGCGCTGAGCGTCGGGGCTCAGGTGCTGGTCGTCGGTCGACGCGCGCAGGTACGCAACGGCGACGGTGGGGCAGGTGCGAGCGCGACGTACGTTACTGCTAGCGGTCATGCACACACCACTACACCCCATCTAGGAAGGATGTCAACAACTGCTAGCGGTAACGAGCGGAGCGGTACAGTGGTCAACAACCGTTCGGTAGTGGGCCACCCGGTCGTTGACCACAAAGCCGCACCTGCCCCGGCTCAGCGTCGGTCGCCGTTAGGCGGCAGACCCCGCGCCCTGGTGCGCGCCTCCCTCACCTAAGCCCGTCGAAGGGCAGTCACCCCGCGGAGTCATCGCGCCCGTCACCCGTCGGGCAAGCGGAGTCACCGCGAGCCGTTGGGGTCGGAGTCACGGGGCGGCTCAGCGTCGCCGGGTGAGGGCGGCACACCGGGCGGCGGCGGCGGCGAGGGCGGGCGGCGGCGACCGCGCAGGAGCCCCGGCAACGCCCGCCGTCGGGGTCGAGAGGGTCGAGACCGCGGGCGGCACCACGAAGGCCCGCACGGGGCATCCACGGCGCGGCGTCGGGGGTGGCGGCGGTCGACGTCTCGGAGGTCGGTCGACGGGAGCCGCGGCGGTTGTCGCGTGCGCGCGCAGTTCGGCAGTAGGAGTGTTTGATGTCTCCCTTGTTCGGCAGGGATTGCCGGTGATGGGAGCGGCCTCGGTGCCATCGTCGGGCGGCTCGCACGGCGGCACTCCATCGAGGTCGGCCGACGGGAGTTCCGCGGAATCCTCCACGGCGAACCCCGCGCCCGTAGAGGTTTCGAGGGGGTGCGCTCCTGGTCGCACGGCGTCGACCAGCTCGGGCACTCCATCGAGGTCGACGGCCACGAGGAGCCCCGTCAGGAACTCCACGAGCGGCGGCTCAGCGTCGGCGGGCGGCTCGACGGCCTCGGTGTCCATCTCAGCGGGGACGCGCGGCGGCACTCCATCGAGGTCAGCGGCCTCGGGCGCGCGCGCAATGAAGCTTGGGGACGTGACCGACGGCGGCTCGTGGTCTCGCGCGACCAGGGCGGCGACGCGACCGACGGCGGCGACGAGATCCGCGGGCGGCTCCACGAGCGGCGGCACCGAGGGCACGAACGGCGGCGCGTCGGCCACGAGCAACCGATACGCGGTCGTCGCGTGTCGGGCGCGTCGCATCCTGAGCGGCGGCACCTGCCGCACGATCACACCCGCGGCCTCGAGCTCTCGCACCGCTGAGCGCACCGTGCGAACGCACCTGCCGGTCATGCGGGCGAGTCGCACCTGCGACGGCCATGCGCCGCCGTTCGCGTCCGCGAACGACCAGAGGGCGGTTGCGACGGCGCGCGGAGTCGCGTGGATGCCGCGGGAATCGAGGTCTGAGAACAGGTCACGCAACGCCCGCCGTGGATGCACTCCACGCGACGGACTAGACGCGCCCGCCCCGCTGAGGGTAGGGTCCATCTCGCTCGTTGATCGAACGCCACGCACCTTGCCGGGTCCGCGTGGCGTTCGCCTTTCGAAGGGGACGCTACGCCCGCGGCGCAGCGCGGATCAACGAGAACCCGTCACGGGGCAGGTGCGCGGGGTCGTCGTGCGAGAGCTCCGTGCGAGTCGTCGGATCACATCGCGTGTCGGCGAACGCAGGTTGCCTCAGCTTCGATGTGCAGACTGTCACGCGACCGACGGAGGAACACGGAGCACGCTCGCGCGGAGGGGAAGCACCGTCGCGCGGGGAGGTCGATGCACCAAATCCACTCGGGCGCCGGGTAGCACGGAACCGCCGCGGGTAGATATTCGAAGGCTTGTGATTGCCACCTTTCGCACGCTGGCTGTGCGGGGAAACACAGCATGTAGTCGCCGGGGAGCGACGAGCAATACGGCGTTGCAGACGGGGGGCAGTTCCGCAATCGGAAGCCGGTGTCTGGTGGTTCCGTGCCGTCGAGGCCAGGGCCTCCCATCACAGTTTCGACCGCGCACAGAGACGCGTCTGCGGCAGGTGTTGCGGCGGCATCGGGCGTCGCAGGTGTTGCGGCGGCATCGGGTGTCGCAGGTGTTGCGGGTGTCGCAGGTGTTGTTGGGTTGAACACCATCACCAGCGCGCAGACGGCAGAGAGCGCGAAGACCACGATGCCGGTTCCCACCGCGAGGAGCTTCATCGTGTCATTCGGGCGGTTCATTTGGGGCGCATCCATCGATGCCGAAGCTACTCCCCATCGCGAGCGATGAGCGCGTTCATGCGACCGGTAGCGCGCGGAGAATCTGCGCGAATGCTGCGGCGAGGGCAGCGATGGGGATTCCTGTGTTGGCGCCGACGTAGGCGAACGCCACGACGAGGAGAAACGCACACATCACGCGTACGATGGAACGAGACATAGCAGGGCCTCCCGGGCGCGTTGATGGCGCGCCCACTGTGGCCACCGACGACTCACATCACGTTCCGCGCGGGGTGCCACCCGCGTGAGGGAACCGTGTTTCGTCGGTGGCTATAGCGTTTCTACGTTGCTGGCGGGGAGGTTCTTACAAGCTGGTCGACGATCGGGCGTCGCTCCGCTCGGTGGCGTCGAGAGCATCCATGACGGCGCGGTAGTGCTCGGGCGAGGGCGGGCCGTGACGGATCATCCACCGAGCGGCGAGGGCAGCGCGCGCACGGGCGTCGACCACCTCGGGCGCGTCGTCGGTCTCGTCGCACCACGAGGTCACGGCGGCACCTCGCGCGGGATGTAGACGGTCAACCCGTCGCTCGACGCGGGAGCGCCATCGAGACGCGGGAGCGCCACAACGGGCGCGTCGGCCTTCTGAGCGATCCGCGCGATCCGCGCGTGTAGTTCGTCGGCGCTGAGGGTCGACGGCGCGGGGCGGACGTATCCCAGCTCGGTCGCGATCCGGTCGGCCTCCGCGCGTAGCTCCTCGTCGCTGAGCGTC
>JADKKK010000029.1 GCA_016720545.1 Myxococcales bacterium | reverse complement strand
CTGTATGGCGCGGTGCAGGACGGGGCCCTCGCGATCGCGTTGCCCAAGTTCGTGAGGAAGGAGCTCGAAGGCTATCTGGCGTGCGGCCTGCTTTGCCACGGCTTCGCACGCCCTCAAGTGTGGGAGCTGCGAAGAGACGCGGCTCGTGCCGTTCAGCTGTAAGGGCCGTGGCTTCTGTCCCTCGTGCCTGGGCCGGAAGATGAGCGCCACCGCGGCGCATCTCATCGAGACGTGTGCTAGCGGTGGATCTCCGGCAGTGGGTGCTCACAGTGCCTTTGCGTGGCGAAAGCGCCTCGGGTATGACGGGCCGTTGGTCTCGGCGCTGACGCGGATCTTCGTGCAGACGGTGCTCGGGTTCTACCGTGAGCGGGGCGGTGGATCTCCACGCGGACAGAGCGGAGCGGTGATCGCGGTACAGCGAACCTCTTCCGATCTGGAAGCTGAACCCGCACGTGCACGCGGTGTTCCTCGACGGCGCATATCGGGACAAGGGCGAGGAGCTCGACTTTCGCGCGGTCGGGCACCTGTCGACGCGGGACGTGGCGGCGGTGCTGGAGCGTACGCGCGACCGGATGGTGAAGTACCTTCGTCGTCGGGGCCTTCTCCTCGAGGACGGCGACGCGGAGGGCGAGGGCGACGGTCTGGCTGTGCTCGCCGCGTCCGCCGTATCGGGCACGACGCCGCCCGCCGGTCCTGAGTGGCGCCGCGGCGCGCTGCCCTTCGAGAGACGGGGGATGGTGTTCGAGCGACCGCTGTGCGTCGCGCTCGATGGCTTCACGCTTCACGCGGCGACGCGCGCCGGCGGGCACGACGTGGCCGGCAGAGAGGCGCTGTTGAAGTACGTGTTGCGTCCCGCAGTCGCGCAGGAACGGGTGACACGCGGCCCGGACGGACTCGTGAGGATCACGCTCAAGAAGCCCTTCTCCGACGGGACCGTGGCGGTGGACATGGATCCGCTCTCGCTCCTCAGCCGCCTCGCGGCGTCGGTACCCGCGCCGCGCTTTCACACCGTTCGGTACGCGGGCGTGCTCGCGTCGGCGAGCAAGCTCCGGCCCCGTCTCGCCCCGGAAGCCCGCGGTGGTCCCACGGAGAACGCGGCGCCCATGCCCGAGAGGCCGCGTCGAGGCGCCCACCGCCCGTGGGCCGGGTCTCCTGAAGAGGACATTTGGGTTCGACGTGCTGACGCCCATGCTGCGGGGAGCATGAAGCTGCTCGCGATCGTCACCGATCCGAAGAGCGTCGCTCGCTATCTGCGAGGCATCGGCGAGCCGACGGACGTGCCGCAGCGAACCCCGGCTCGTGGACCTCCGTACTGGCAGAGTCGCGTGCTTCGGCGAGGTGCCGGCAGCGTCGAGGCTGCCGAGTAGGACGTGCGCAAGGGGCGCGAAGGCCGCGGTGCGCCCGCATGCAGGTTGCTCGGGTTCGGCAACCTCCGTGCCAGGGCCGAAACCGGCTCGGCGCGGCCACCGGCCACCGTGCAGGTGCCTCAAGCCACGCCGTCCCGCCGCCCGCCAGCTTTGGGAAAGTGGCTTGTTTCGCTTACGCTCTCCGTGAGACGCCAAGCCCGCTCGATCTCCTGCCGCAGAGGCGCTGATCGGTGGCCGCCCCGCAGGCGGCCGTCAAACGCTTCGACCTTGCGGACATCGTACGCGGAAACCGCGCCGAGCTCGAATCGACCGTGAGCCTCAGCGCCGACCAGCGGCGCGTCTTGAACGACATCGAGAGGTGCCGCACTGCCGCTCTCGGCGGGCACCTCGAGATGTGCACCCACTGTGGATACGAGCACCCCGCGTACAACTCGTGCCGGAATCGGCACTGCCCGAAGTGTCAGGCGTTGGCCCAGGAACGCTGGATCGAAGCGCAGCGAGCGCGCATGCTCGATGCTCCCCACTTCCATGTAGTCTTCACGTTGCCTTCGCAGCTCCGCCCGCTCGCGGCCTTCGCGAAGCGCGTGATGTACAACGCGCTCTTCCATGCGGTCAGCCAGACCCTGGCCGACTTCGCCAGCACGCGGCTGAAGGCCACGATCGGCGCCATTCTCGTTCTCCACACGTGGACTCGTAAGCTCGAGCTCCATCCCCACGTACACGCGATCGTCACCGGCGGGGGACTCTCCCTCGACGGCGCGCGATGGGTGCCCGCGCATCGCGCCTTCCTCTTCCCCGTCAAGGCCATGAGCCGGGTCTTCCGCGCCAAGCTCATCGCCACGCTGCGCGACGCCTATCGCAAGGGACGCTTCGCTAGCTTCGACGACTTTCAGGATCCGGAGGGCTTCTCTCGACTCGCGAGCTCCGTGGCCAAGCTCAACTGGCATGTCTACGCGAAGCCGACCTTCTCGCGCGGGAGGTACGTCCTCGAATACCTCGGTCGATACACCCATCGTGTCGGGATCGCGAACAGCCGACTTCTCGAAGTGCGCCACGACGCGATCACCTTTCGCACGAAGGGGGGTGGAACGACCACGGTGCCACCCGTCGCCTTCCTGCGGCGCTTCGTGCAGCACGTGTTGCCGAGTGGCTTTCACAAGATCCGTCATCTCGGCCTCTACGCGTCGCGGCCCCTGCGCTCACAAGCCATGGCCCTCCTCGGCGGCCGGCCCCTTCGTAAGTCCGCCACCGCGTGGCGCGAGCGTCTCAAGGCGTTGACCGGCCGGGACGTCGCGACCTGCCCTCGCTGCGGCTCGTCGCTCGTCACCTCGCCTCTACCGCCCGCCAGAGCTCCGCCTGCGAGGGCCGCATGATCGCAACGACTCTCCCACGGACCGCTCTCACGGCTCCGACGAGACACGTGTTGCCTCCGCACGAAATTCGGCTCCCACGTCGCCCATATGGTGGTTGCAGAACACGTCCCTCTCGCGCGAGCCTGGCCCTCGAGCCCCATCGGCGTGGTCGCGGCGTACTCGCTCACAACACCAGCCCTTGCCGACGGGCGGCGAATTCGCCATAGACGAGACGGGCGCACAGGACCGTCTCGGCTCGCCGCTCCGGGCTTCGTTCAGCCGCGTTTCACCGGTGGCTCTTCCGGTCAGCTACGTCTGTTCGCACCGGCGAAACGCTCACAACAACAGCCCGCTTGGCGCGGGCTCTTCCTCAGTCCGATCGTGCTCACTCAGGCGACAGGCTCTTCCTGCGCCTCGTCCTGCTCTTCCCTCTTTTCCTCTTCCTGCTCGTCGTCCGTGTCCTCGTCGGACTTCTTCGCGCTCACGGAGAGCGTCCCGAGGCCTTCGAGGGCGGCGGAGAGCTTGGGGTGAGCTGCCCCTCGAAGAGGGTGTTGAGCTTCTCGATGATCTCGTTCAGCAGGGCCTTCTGCCTCTCCTGCACGCTCCCGCTGCCCGCCTCGGTGAGCGGGTCGAGCTTGGGCTTCTCTCCCTCGCCGAGGGCGCCAAGGACCAGAGCCGCCTTGCCCAGGTTCTTGAGCGTGTGGTGGGTCAGCTTCACCTTGGAGAGATCGATGCCCTCGCGCTCGCGCTGAAACTCGAGGAGCGGCAGGAGGACCTTGAAGAAGATCGCGCGCTTCTCGATGGCTGTGTTGCCGTAGTCGAAGATCTGCGAGAGGAACGTGTAGAGCCGCACGAACGCGGCCATGTCCCCCTTGAAGAGGACCAGCGCGTCCATCTCGCCCTTCGCGTCCTCGATCGCCTTCGCGTTCGCGCGCTCATTCGCGATCGCCAGCGCCTCCTGGGCCGCCTTGTACCGCTTCACCAGGCGGTCCATCACCGGATCTAGCGCGGCCACCAGCTCGCTTTGCTTCGACGTGGGGAGGAGAGCCACCTCGACGACGCGGTCCACCTCGAAGTCGTCGTAGTGTCCCCCGGCGTCGAGCTTCGCGCGGAGATCGAACACCAGGTTTGGATCGGTGGTGGCGGAGAGCTCGGCGGTCGTGTGGTAGGTCCGGAACGCCTCGAGCACAAGCGAGCCTCCACTTGATCATCGGCGGGTTCGACGCGAAGACCGAGATGAGCGCCGCCGTCGAGGTCTTCGATCCCGTCCGCAAGCCACCGTGCTCGGGTTCGGCAACCTCCGTGCCATAGGTGCCTGCCGCCACGCCGTCCCGCCATCCGCCAGCTTGTGAAAGGTGGCTTGATTCGCCTACGCTCCCCACAGCCGGGTCACGCGCTGATCATCCATTACCTGCGCCAAGTCCTCATAGCGCGAGCGAATCTCGTCGATGCGTGCTCGGTCGATAGCCATGGACGGCGATGTAGCTCACCTCATGTTTCCATTGGGTTTCCATGGGCCGTCCGTTCCATTATTTCCTGACGGCGCCATAGCCTCCGAGCGTGTCCAGTGCGCGACTTCGTGACCCGGTGAGCGTCAGTCAGTCAGTCAGTCTCCACCCGCGTCCGGCGACGCATCGAGGCCAGCGCCAGCATCGACTGCGCCGCACACTCGCGTATTGGGCGGGCCCAAGAAGCCAATTGCGCGATCGCAGAACGCTTCTTGGTCGGCGGCGAGGAGAGGGAGGCCGAGCCGTTGTTCAACGTAGGCGCGCGGCCCAAACGCCCAACCTGCCCCCTCAAAGCGCTGGCCTCCCGCCGTTGACGCGACGTACATGACGCCCTCGGGGCTGCGCGCGCATAGAGGGTACGTGCCCTTGGAGTCGCTAATGCCGACTTCACACAGCCCGGAGACTGAAGCCGCACCCGCAAGACATGCTTCGTCGAAGTCCACCCTCCGCCAACTTGACGAGCACGTCCGTGCGGCATCCTGAATCACGCCGGCCTCGCCGGCATCCGTTCCAGCATCGCTGCTCGTTGCCGTCGTAGAGCACGCAAGCGCGAGCGACGACAGAAGCGCGCCGCAAGCAACAACGCGCGTTGCGGGTGCGAGGTTGTTCAGCAAGTCGCCTACTTTGTTCGCGCAGGCTGCGCTGGCGTCGGGGGATCAAATTCGGTGACCCTGTTCCCAAGGTCGTCGGTATCCAACGTCGTCGCGCGGGTCCCCGACTTCATGTGAGACCTGACGACCACCAGCCAAGTTGTGGTCCCTTGGCTCTTCCGGCTATGGCGAATCACCACTTCGCTCCTGACGAACGTTGTGCTCCCGATGAGTGCAGCGGGTGGGCGCCACGCCGTGGGCAGCGCAGCCCTCATGGTGCTCGCCCGGTCGAGGATTCCCGCAGGCACCATCGGCCAAGAGAGCGATAGCGAGACGGGGACTCTGTCCACGTTCAGCTGAACTCCAGCGTGTGAGTCAGGAACTGACACGCCACGGATCGATCGACGGGCTGTAGTCGAATATCCAATCGGCGTCGTCGACACCGATCGAGGATCGGCGATCGGAGCCAGGGAAGAGAACCCCTTGAAATTGGTCACCGATGCGATCTCATCGCTCGGTACCCCGACCCGCGCAAAATACTGGCGTGCGAGGCCCTCGTGCTCCGATTCGCTGGTCGGCCAGCCACGTTGCATTTGGGGGGTGTGCGGCGCGCTCCACGCGACGACTTCCCCGAGGTTCTTGTACTGAATGATGGAGTCACCCTCTCCGCTGAAGGATAGGTAGGTGTCGACGTTCGACTCCTTCGTGGCGCCATGAATGGGAAAGTCGAATCGATTCGACAGAGCCGGTCCCGACGCGAGAAGACTGCTGACGTGACCGATCTGAGGGGTATCCGGAGGGTCCGCCGAGCACCCCGCGGCACAAAGCATCAGAGAAACGAACGCGCCGAACATGTATTTCATGGTGTCCTCCGTTTACTAGCAGCACCAGTAGGTCCAGGCACAGTGAGTCGGCGCGTATGCGGGGTCTCCCTCGCTGGTCAATGTCTCATAGGACAGGCGGTACCCCGGATAGTAGGTCCCCCAGTCGCAGGAGAGCGCAACCGTACAGAGTTCCGGGCACGAGTTCTCTTCATCGTCGTATCGGGCCGCATCGATCCATGCGGCCGCCACGGTTTGCGGCGGGTCGCTTACCATACGGCTGGCGAATTCTCCGCCGCGAATCGAAGAATCGCCAGTATCACCGCCCGGCGAGGTGGAGAACCCGAGCTGCATGTGAAGGCCGGTGAAAATCTGGGAATTCATCTCGATAACAAATGGAAATGCCATTGGACAACTCGTGTCAAACGCCACGAAGTCGGTGTTTCCGTTTTGGCCGGCGCCACCCCAGCTAATTCCCGAATACTCGCCGAACCGCATCTGCGACGTGATGCTCGCCCCATGCCCAAACGTGTCGTTGGACGAGCAAGTTATGGCATATCGGTCAAACCACATGTCAGTTTTGTACCCCGAGCACGTGTGAGTCACGTAGTCGCATGCCCAGGTCAGGTTGCTGTATCCGCCGTACATACTGCTTCCGTAGGTGCCGGCACAGTAGTAGTCGTTGTCGCACGATCCGAGGCCGTGCGCGTAATTTCCGCAGGAACCGTGCATCGCGTAGTATAGGAAATGATTCGACGATGTGTCGGTGTAGCTGTCGTCGTGGCCGCCGCTGACGATGTCTGGGTCGATTGAGTCGGAATCGTACGCGGAGTTGTCGCTATAGCCCTGAATAAAGCTGTGGCCAGCATTGTACATGACAGTGCTGAAGCCATACGCGTCTGTGCACGCGTTCGGAATGTCAGTTCCGTTGCAGTCGGTGTACTCACTGGCGCACTCGTAGGAGTAATTCTTAGCGAGTGCCTCACGTGCGTCGCCGACGAATGCAGCGATTGCCACGGTCGCAGTCGTGAGTACTTGGAATACCCACTTCGTCGTCTTTGTTCGCCTTCGGCATCTACTTTGCGTCAAGACGTCCTCCTGCCGATATGTGCGATTGCCGTGACCCCAACTGACACCGTACCAGCAAGGTCACCTCTGTCAAGGTGAGGTTCGTGGCGTTTCGTCGGGGCGCTTGGCGACGTCAGCTTCGTGACTTGCACGTGTTTCCATGTGATTCTCCTGCCGATTCGGGGGGGCCATGACGACGCGACGTAACGTTCTCGTTCCTCTCAGCACGGCGCTCCTCGCGACGCTCGGAACCGTTCCCCGTTCCCTGCGTTCCTCGTTCCCCCTTCCTCCTGCCGATCACAGCAGCGAGTCCCCGCGCGAGGCTTGGAGGCGTGTCGCCCGCCCGCGCGCTCTCCGGGCGTCGCGCGGACGCGGGCTCGGAGACCGGCGCGTCGCGCGGCGAGAGCTTCCCGAGGAGCCGAGGTGTCCGGAACAACGAGAAGACGTCCGGGACAGGGCGCGGTGAGGGCAAGCTCGCGAGATGGCAGCGATGCTCGGGCTTGCTGAGGGGGCGCGGTGCCCACTCCGGTCTACGAGCGTCGAAGACCAGAGACGACAACGCTCTATCACGTGGCGCTCGCCGCGCTGGCCACGCCGGCGTGCGGGCGCTCGTTCCCCACGCCGTTCACGGCCTCCGATCTGGCGCGCGAGGGCTCGGGCGCGGCGCTGACCCACTACCTCCACCAGCCCGGCGCCACGGCCACGGTGTGCGATCGGCGCGCGGGCGGCGACGGGTTCCGCGGCGA
The DNA here is from genome assembly GCA_016720545.1 of Myxococcales bacterium. Taxonomy (NCBI): domain Bacteria; kingdom Pseudomonadati; phylum Myxococcota; class Myxococcia; order Myxococcales; species Myxococcales bacterium. The sequence continues at coordinate 4,388 of JADKKK010000029.1, read as the reverse complement.
GTCCCGCGACGACTTCGAGGCGCTCGCCGGCGGCCTGCTCTCCGGCAAGGTCGCGCCGGGCCTGTGGCAGCGCTGCGCGATGCTCATGCTCGAGAGCCTCCCCGCGGGAGAGGCCGCGTCCCTCCTCGACGAGCTCGCGCACGCCTACCGCACCCTCGTCTCGCGGAGCGCGGTCGAGACCGACGCGGCCGAGCGCGCGCGCCTCGAGGCGCTCCACAAGACGCTCCTCTTCCGTCCAAGGGGCACGGCGCCTCACCCCGAGGCCGTGGCCGACGACGTCGCGAAGCTGACCGCCGCGCTCGACAAGGGCCGGCTCGGGCCCATCGCGGCCCGCTATGGCCGCGATCTCCTCGTCGACATCGACCTCGGCCGCGGCGTGCTGTCGGGCGCCCCCGTCACGGTCGCCACCCTCGACGCGCTGTTCGCGCGCAAGGACGAGCTTCTCCTCCGCCGCGTCGCGCAGCGCGTCCCCGAGGCGACCCTCCGGGACGAGGCGCGGCGTCGCGTCGTCCGCCTGCACGTGGCCGCGAGCGCGTCGGCCTACGTTCGCGCCCACCCCGACGAGACCCAGGCGCGCGTGATGGCCGAGGGGAGAAACCCGGTCGACCTCGGGCAGCACGCCCCCACCGCCGGCTGGGTCGACGAGGAGCGGCTCCGCGTCCGCGGCCTGCTCGTGCGGCAGAACGTGTGGAAGCAGACCTCCACGCTGCTCGCGGTGGAGGGCGCGGCGCGCACCACCGGCGGGGCGCAGGTGCTCCCGTCGATCGAGCTGCGCGGCGCCCTCTTCGTCCGCGCGACAGGCTTCGAGGAGCCGCTCACCGTGTGCGCCCCCGCCGACGCGCTCGACGTGACCCCGTGTGTGCTGCCGAGCGAGGTGCGCCCCGCGATCCCCATCGTGCGCGTCGACGCGCAGGGCCTGCTGCATTTCGTCGAGCGCATCGCCACCCGGGACGCGCTGAAGCTTGTGTACAATACACCGAACCTGCCGCTCCCGTTTTTGGTGCACGAGAAGGAGCTGTTCACCCTCGAGTGGCCCATCCGGTTCGAGCGCCCGAGCCCCATCGTGTTCACCGGCCCGACGAGCGGGCGCGGCCCCGATCTCCGCGTGTCGCTCCAGCGACGCTACTCCCCCCGCGTGCTCTTCGAGGTGACCGGCCCCGACGGGCCGCTCGTCGGCGTGGTCGAGGCCGACGACCTCGAGGCGTTCGTGATCGCGACCCGCGGCGGCGCCGGGCCGGCGGGCGCGCGGGGCACCGACGGCGCGCGCGGGTCGAACGGCTCGAGCGGCTCGTCGGCCTCGTGCCCGGGCAGCCCGGGGACCAGCGGCGGCTCGGGCGGCGCGGGCGGCAGCGGCACCGCGGGCGGGCCGGGCGGCCCCGGCGGGCGCGGCGGCGACGTGGTCGTCCGAGGCTCGTGCGTCACGGGCGACTGCGCGGCGCTCTCGCGGGCGGCGCGGAGCTTCGTGCGGAGCGAGGGCGGCGCGGGCGGCCCCGGCGGCGAGGGCGGGCGCGGCGGCCAGGGCGGCTCCGGCGGCTCCGGCGGCTCGAGCGCTTCGTGCACGGTGAACGGGCGCTTCACCTCGGTGAGCGGCGGCATGACCGGCTCGGCGGGCAGCAACGGCGCGAACGGCGCGCGGGGCGCGAACGGCGCGAACGGCGCGCCGGGTCGGGTCGAGCTGCGCATCGACGCGCCGCCCTGAGCGAACGGCTCGACGTACCGGACCTCGCGGTTGGGATTGGCACTTCTCCGCGGGCGAAGGCGGCGCGAACGCTGCCAACCCTGTCGATCCCCGCGAGAGACGTCGAGGGAGACGGCCCTCGCCCCCAAGCCGGCCGCGTGGCAGACTCGCGATATGGGTCCCGCCCTCAAAGACGCGCCGCTCGTCGCCTCGCCCGAGACGGCCGAAGAGATCCGCGAAGACGAAGCGTCGGCACCGGTCGACGTGTCCGCGGAAGACCTTCGACGTTGGGCGGAGACCGGCGAATGGCCCGAATCGTTCGCCTGACCGCCACGGGTCAGCCACAAAAAGCGGAAGAGCCCGCTTGGCGCGGGCTCTTCCTCAGTCCGATCGTGCTCACTCAGGCGACAGCCTCTTCCTGCGCCTCGTCCTGCTCTTCCCCCTTTTCCTCTTCCTGCGCGTCGCCCGTGTCCTCGTCGGACTTCTTCGCGCTCACGGAGAGCGTCCCGAGGCCTTCGAGGGCGGCGGAGAGCTTGGGGTCCTTGGCGAAGGCGAAGGCCGCGTTGTCGCGGACCTCGCGCATCGCCTCGAGGAGGAAGTGGACCGCTTGATTGCGGAGGGTGACGGCGGGAGTGCCGCCTTTCACGCGCACCGTGCGCGTCGTGGCGAGGCGGGTAATCGCCTCTTCGTGGGCGAGGGCCTGGGCGACCAGCGCCTCGGGCTCGAAGCCAGTGCTGCGCACGGCCTCGGGGGATTGGAGAATGTGGTGGCGGAGCGCGCGCGAGTCCTCGAGGAGGTCTTGCACGCCTGTTCCCTCCTGGAGACCCGTGAGCGACTTTTGCACGTCCGCGTCCTTGCGGAACGCGTGGCGACAGACGCGCATCATCTCGTTGCGGTGAGCTTGGCACTCGTCGATAGAGGCCTTCTCTGCCGACGAGTACGATAGCCGCGACGATTGACGCAGCGTCTGGCAGGCCTGCGCCAGCGCGACGCGCATCGGGAGCTCGTCGAGGAAGCGGGCCTCGCACCCGGCCCCGATGATTCGATCGCGCCGGGGCGCCGCGATCTCGAGCAGGGTATTCGCGTCGCTGCAGAGCGACACGACCGAGATGCGAATACGCTTCGCGGGCAGTCCCGCGAGGAGGTGGCCGTGCTCCGCGACGTACGCGTCGGCGTCGACGACGATCGGCGCGCGCAGCGCCGCGGTCATCGTCGATCCGTTCGCGCCGGCGCCCACGGCCTTGGGAGCGGACTTGGTAGAGGCAGACTTCTTGGCATTCGCAGTTTTCATGGCTGTCAATCTCCGATCTAGAACCCGCGGCGTCCACGAAGGCGATCCTCGTTCTCACCGCTGCCCTCTCTCGGTCGGCCTCGTGGTTTCGTTGCGTACGGCCGGACGAGTTTGTTGAGAGGGCGGAGGGCGCGAGGGTAAGTGGGCGAGACAGCACGGGATTTTTCGGTTCTTGGGAGGCGAGTTATTTGCTCACACGGGGGCGCGCCGTCGAAAGAGGGAGCGGCCGAGTGGCCCGGTTCAACAGGCCGAGGCGTGTGTCCGGGTCACCCAACCGGTCTGTCCGGCCTCCCCGACGACTGTCCGGGTCACCCGAGCGGTCTGTCCGAGGCACCCTGACCCGTCTGTCCGGGCCACCCGAGCGGTCTGTCTCGCCTCCCAGAGGGCTGTCCGGGTCACCCAGGCGGCTTGTCCGGGTCACCCCGGCGGTCTGTCCGGGTCAACCGGGCGGGCTGTCCCCTTCGGGGTCGGTCGGGGTCGGGGTCGAGGTCGGGGTCGAGGTCGGGGTCGAGGTCGGGTGCGGGGTCGGGGTCGGGAGGTGGCGCCGTGACTCGGGGGAGTCACGGCGCGCTGGCGCGCTATTAGCGCGTGAGCTTCACGAGGGCGGCGGCGACTCGGCCGAGCTTCGTGGTGGCGGCGTGGCGTTCCGGCTCTTCGAGGTAGCCGAGGGCGACGGCGACATCGAGGCAGGCTTCGGTTTCGCGCAGGGAGCCGAGGGCGTTGCGGAAGCGTTCGTGGCGCCCTCCCTTCGGTCGGTTGCCATAGGCACGCCGCTCGCCTCCGGCTCGCTTGCATGTTCGCGCCCGGTGCCGCCGAACGAGCCCGAGCCCTCCGCGAGGTTGAGGACGACGCTTGCCCCCGCGCGCCGCATTTGCCTCGCGAGGTCGCGATCCGAGGTTTCGATGCGTACGAGGGCAGGACGCAGGTCCCGCAGGAGTGCCACTGCAACTGGGTAAATCGAGAGCATACCGAGCCTTTCGTTGTGCACGCCGCACCGTGCGGGCGCGCCCCGCCCACGTCGTCGCCCGCAGGCGGAGTCAAGGGCGCGAAGCGGCGCCGAAGGCGCGAACCCTTGACGCCGCCGAGGACGACGACACGCTGGAAAAGCCCGCAAACAAGGCCATTCCATGGGTCCCGCGCTTCGTCTTCTCTCGTTTCGCGTTTCGCGTTCCTCGTTCCTCGTTCCTTGCGTTCCCCGTTCCTCGTTCCTTGCGTTCCTCGTTCCCCGTTCCCCGTTCTGCCGATCACAGCAGCGAGTCCCCGCGCGAGGCTTGGAGGCGTGCTGCCCGCCCACGGGCGCCGTGAGCGCAAGCTCGCGAGGTCGCAGGGATGCTGGGTGGGCCTCGGGCTTGCTGAGGGGGCGCGGTGCCCACTCCGGTCTACGAGCGTCGAAGACCAGAGACCACAACGCTCTATCAC
>JADKKK010000028.1 GCA_016720545.1 Myxococcales bacterium | reverse complement strand
TCGCATCTCCGCGCAGGCCCGCGCCATCGCCGCGGAGCTCGACCGCGCGTACACCATGCGCCTCACCCTCGACACCGAGGACGCGCAGCACCTCGTGTGGCTCGACGGCGGCACGACGCAGGGGCAGCCCGCGCGCCCCGTGCTGCGACTCACCGGGCGGGCGAGGGAAGCCGCGACACAGGCCATCGTCGCGAAGCTCGGCGACTCGCTGCGCGCCAGCAAGACCCTTGGGATGCTCCCGGCGCTCGTCGTCGGCGGGTACGCCATCCGCGCCGTCTACATCGACCGCCTCCGAGAAGAGCGGCGCGGACCTCACACTGCGCCCGCTGTCCCCCGGCTACCTCGCGTCGAAGCGCCGCCGGGGCCTCGACCTCCGTATCGGCGTCGCTCGCGGCAACCTGCTCCGCGGGATGCGCCGCGCGCTCGTCGTCATCTCCCGCGTCAAGTGACCCCCTTCGCCGCGCCCTGCGGCACCTGAGATTCCATGAGCCAGACGAACATTCTCGGAGGAGAACGCGCCACCTATGTGGGCGAGGAAACGACCTTCGGCACCATCCCATCGGGCAGCTTCCCGAACGCCATGGTTCGCGTGATGGCGACGGGCGAGTTCGTCGTGGGTGGGCTCTCGCAGGAGATGCTCGACGTCGCCGATGAGCGCGTGCGCCGCGACGACAACCCGACGAAGGTCCATGGGCTCAAGATCGCGTCGAAGCTCGACCCACTCAAGGTGCACCTCAAGGCCGTCCCCACTGCGAGCCAGCTCGACGCTGGCGGCGCTCTCGGGTCGCTGACCTCGCGCATCCTCTGCCGCCACGCCTTCGGTGCGGAGCACGCCGCGGTCGGTACCACGATCAGCGGCACCACCAGCACGACCACGCTCCTCCGCGTGACCGACGCCGCGGTGCTCAAGAAGGGGACCTTCATCGCGGTGCAGGTCGGGACGGAGATGGAGTGGGCGCGGGTCGACGACATCGACACGAGCGCCACTCCCGACGAGGTGACCATCTCCCCCGCGCTCTCCGCCGCGCCGACCACGGCGGGCACGATCGTCCGCAACCTCTACAACTACACGCGCGCCGAGACGAACAGCCGCACCCTCACGGTGCAGCAGGCGTTCGTCGGCGACTCCACCGCGCAGCACACCGCCAACGGCTGCTACGGCTCGCTCACCTTCGACATCCCTGAGGTCGGCAAGCTCCCGACTATGACCCTCGGCGCGACGGTCAGCGACTACGCCCTCGGCGCGCAGACCCTCAGCGTCGCCGCGGCCTCCGACGAGATGGGCGCTGCCTTCGCGTGGGCACCGTCCGTGTACCTCTCGACCTCCCTCGCGCGGGCGGCGCGCCTGGTCAACGAGGGGATCACCATCGAGCAGGTCGAGGCCGTCGAGCTCGTGCGCGACCCGGGCGCGGCGTCGACCATCAACAGCGTCGTGCGGACCGGCGGTCGCCCCGTAGCCTGCAAGGCGAACGTCAAGGTGCGCTTCGACTCGGCCTACGACACGGCCTTCGCAGCCGACACGGCCTATCGCTTCGTGGTGGTGCAGAAGATCGGCACCGGCACGACGTGCACGTTCCACATCTGGGAGATGCCCGTCGCCCGCATCGTCGCGTCGCCGAAGCGCGTGAAGATCGGCGAGAGGCTGCACATGGAGCTGATGCTCGAAGGCTACCCCGACACGCCCACGGTCGACGACGGCGAGACGGGCGAAGACCTCGACCGCGTGAAATCATGTCTACGGTATGCACACGGATAGACCACCCGCCGCACCCTGCGGCCCCGCCTCGGAGTCCCCTCGCATGAACCCCAGCACCCCCCTCGACGTCGCCCTGGTGGGCGTCACCCCCGGCGCATCCAACTGCGACCCGGCGATCAACCTCAACGCGCCCAACGCGGCGGCGCTGCTGTCGGCTTACGAGCGCTCCCGCTCCGAGGCCGACCGCCGCGCGCTCCCGCTGGTGCGCGATGGGCGGCTGATGCTCTTCCGACTCCAGCCCCTCACCGCGGCCGGCGTCCGCATGGTGATGGAAGCGACGGGCATCCGCCGACTCCAGAACGCCGTCCTCGTCGCGTGCCATGAGGTCACCGACGCGAAGGGCGTCACGCACAAGGCCTCCGACCACGGGGGGCTACAGACCCTCGGCAAGCTCTCGGTCGCCTCCGACGAGTGGCTCGACTTCATCACGATGGAGCTCGGCCTCGGCGGTAAGGCGATCAGTGAACTCGGGAGCGTCATCGTGCTGCGCGCGGAGGCGGGGCCGTCGGCCGTCGCCCCTTTCGCCTTGCCGCTTGGGCTGATGCTGCCGCGCTGAGGTCGACGCGCTCGCAGTGCGGGTGCGCCCGGCTGCGAGAGATCGACCGCTGCCCCCCTCCGTCGAGCGGCAACCGCGCCGAGGACGAAGCGACGCGGGCGAGTCTCGTCGCCCACGCCGAGGAGTACCAGCGCCGGTGGGGCTGTCCCGCGGCGGGGCACACGCCACCCGCGACGCTCGACGGCGACCTTGCCAGCGAGGCGCGCCACGTCGCCCGCGTGACCGGGACGCCCGTCGCTTCGACGTGCCCCCTCGCGTGCGTGGAGCGGGCCTCCCCGTGGCTCCTCGAGGTGACGCAGGCCGTGGCGCTCGCGAGCGACTGGCACGTCCCCCTCGACACCACCCTCGGCCGCGACCTCACCGCCGCCGACCTCACCGCGCTCTCGGCGCTCAAGTCCGCGCAGGGCGGCGCGATGGCCTCCGACCGCGAGATCGACCGCCAGGAGCGCGAGGCCGAAGCCGCCGCGCGCAAGCAACGCACCCCATGAGCACCACCCCCGACGCCCCCCGCCTCGCGCTGATCGCGCTCGACCTCACCGCGGGCGACGCCGAGGCCGTCGAGGCGCTGCTGACGCGGCTGGCGCAGGTCACGCGCCACCGCCTGCACACGGACTGCGGCGCAGCGGTGGGTGCTGTGCAGCATGTCGTCGTCGAGGGCGTGACCGTGGCCGACTACTTCGCGGCGATGGCGTCGCTCAAGGCTCGCGATGAATGACGGCATCGACATCCCGGTCCACACCCCCGGCGCACCGGCTGCGGCGTCCGCTTTGGAGCGCGTGGCCGAAGCCTCCGACCGCATCGGCACGTCGGCCGAGCGGAGCGCGGTCGGCACGGCGCGGCTCTCGCAGACCTTCGACGCGCTCGGGCGCGCGGCCAACACCTTCAACGAGATTCACACCAGCCTCTCCGCGCTCGCCGGAATGGTCGACTCGGCGGTCAACCGCGTGTCGGCGCTCGCCTCCGAGGAGCAGGCGCTCCAGGAGATGAGCGCGCGGCTCGGGCTCGACTTCGACCGCGCGGGCTCGGCTGCGGGGCGCTTCGCCGATGAGACGGTGGCGATGGGCGTAGCGGGTCGCGCTGCGGCGTCCGACATCCGGCTGACGCAGACGGAGCTCGACGCCGTGATGCGGCTCTCCGGGGCCAAGGCGCGGGAGCTCGGGACCACCGTCCAGGGCGCCGCCGAGATGCTCACGGACGCGCTCGTGCGTGGCCGCGAGGGCGGCTTACAGCGCTTCGGGCAAGGGCTCTCCGAGCTCGCGGGCGAGGGGCACACGGTGCAAGAGCGCCTCGCGGGCGTCGTCGCCGAAGCGAGCCGCACCGCAGCCGCGACGGACAGCGCCGCCGATGCCGTCGAGCGCTACAAGGATTCGCTGGAAGACGCACAGCGCACGGCGGCGACGGCCTTCGTGACGGAGCTCGCGCGCATCCAGGCGTTCTCGTCGGCCACCCGCGGAGCGACCTCCGACGCTGACGAGCTCAAGGTGAAGATGCAGGCCGTCGGACAGACCGCGGCCTACATCCTGACGCAGGTCGGCAACGTCGCGCAGGTCGTCGCCGGCGTGATCGGCGTCGCCATGGCCCCGCTACTCACCGGCCTCGACGTCGCAGCCGCGGGCATCGCGGCCCTGTCGAGCGATGGACCCGCCGCAGCCGCCCGGGCGATGGCAGCCGCCGCGCAGGAAGGCCGCGCCTCGCAGGCGCTCCGCTTCGCAGGCGATGGGCTGCGGGGCTTCCGTGACGCCTACAACGCCAGCAACACCGAGCGCACGACCGCAGCCCCTGAAGCCGCGGCTGCGACCGCTGGGGGCGGCACCGGGCGCGGGAGCGATATGACCTTCGGCGCTGACGAGGCCACGCAGATCCTCGGGCGCAACCGCGCCGCGGTGGCTCGCGCGGGGAGACGATGTTTCAGCAGACCGACGAGACGCGTCGCACTTCGGCGCTCGCGCTCGCGGAGAAGGAGCGCGCCGAGGGGCTGCGCTACCTCGAGGAGCAACACCGCCTCGCCGCCTCGACCGCCGCGGTGATCGCAGCCGACGTGGCTCGCGTGCGTGCGGAGCAGACCGCCGCCAACGACAACGCGCGCGGCAAGGGCGCCGAGCAGTCGCGACTCAACCGGCTTGCGGAGGAGCGCTCCAACAGCAGCCGCATCCGCAGCTTCTTCGCAGAGCAAGCGAACGCGGCCGTCGACCTCCGCAAGACCGTCGAGGACGCATACGGCGCCATGACGGGCGCGGCGGGCGCGCACTTCGAGGCGCTGGTGACGGGGCAGGAGACCGCGGGTGCCGCGCTCCAGGGCTTCGTCCACGACACCCTTGCGGCGTGGGCGAAGATCGCCGCACAGCAGGCCATCTTCGAGCTCGGCAAGGGCTTCGCAGCGCTCTTCCTCAACCCCGCGGAAGCCGCGGCGCACTTCGGCGCAGCGGCGCTCTACGGCGTCGCAGCGGCGGCTACGGGCGGGCTCGCGGCTGCGACTGCACCGGCTGCGGCGAGTGGGAGCGGACGGGCGTCGGGCGGCGAGAGCCAGCGCGCGGCGGACGTGAGTCCGAGGCGAAGCGACGGCGGCGGAGGGGGAGGGATGACCATCGTGCAGAACTACTACGCGCCCACGTTCGGCGGGCGCGAGGGGACGGAGGCGGAGATCGGCGTGCGGCTCGACCGCTTCGACGACGCAGCCCGCGCGCGGTTGCAGCGGAGGGCCGCATGACGCTCGCCTCGCACGCCTTCGCGCCGGAGTTCACGCACACGAGCGCGGGCGCTGGGCCCGACGTGGTGCTCACGTTCTCCGCGGGCACGACGCCGGTCAACGTCACGCTCGCGACGGGCCCCTACCGGATGTGCCTCGCGCCCGCGGCAACGGACTACCTCCGCGCCCTGGAGTCGGCCATCAACACCGCGATCACGGGCGCGAGCCACGTCGACTCCAACATCGCCGTCACCCTCTCCGCCGCGGGCGTCGTGACGGTGACCGTGGTCGACGAAGAGGACAGCGAGCTCGTGACGCTCACCCTGTCGGCCGCGATCGCCGCGCGACTCGGTCTGCCCACGCTCATCGACACGGGCGGTGTGACGTGGGCCTTCGTCGGCACACGCCCCGTCTGGCACCTCGCGCTCCTCTCCGCAGCGACCGGCCCCTACTGGCAGCCGATGCAGGCGGGCGGCGCAGAGCAGACGACGGGCGGGCGGGTGTACGCGATCGCCTCGACGCTGACCTCATGGCAGCGCTCGCTCAAGGTCCACTTTCAGCCCACCACCCCGACCCTGCGCGCGGCGCACAACTGCGACGCAACCGCGATGTACCCCGCCGAGGAGTACATGAGCGCCCTCGGGTCGACGTCCACGGCGCGGGAGTGGAGCGTGCTCGATGTGCTGTACAGCGCCCGCAATGCGCTGTGCGGGTACACGTCGACGTGGGGCACCGCGCGCACGACCACGAGCGAGCGCATCTGGCGCGTGTACATCGGGCCGGAGGCGCTGCTCTCGACGCGAACGGAGCTGCTCAAAGCGGAGTGGCTGGCCTACTGCGAATGGGACCTGGGCCTCGTCGCGCCATCGGCCACGCCAACCGAGACGAGGGCCTGACGCATGACCACCGCCCGCATCGACTGGCCGACCGCGCTCGCTCCCGGGGCGCGCATCGTCCCCGTGATCCTCGTGGCAGGCGTGCCCCGCGTGCTGACGCCTGCGGGCGTGCGGCCGACCACCGTGAGCGTCACCAGCGGCACCGTGGATGCGCTGTGGTGGCCGGGCACGGGGACGCTCACGGAGACGCTCCCCGACGCGTCGACCTTCGACCCGGTGGCCGACCTGCTCGACCCGCGCGAGGTCTTCGAGGTGTTCGAGCGCGCCTCGCTCCTCAAGGGGGACGTGCGCGTCGAGGCGCTCACCTTCTCCCTGCTCGACACGGACGGCGCTGCCACTGCGCTGCTCAGCGTGAGGGAGGGCCGCACGACACAACTCCTCGCGTCGGACATCGGCGCGGCGGACACGTCCATCCCACTCGGCGCGACCACCGGCTTTCCGACGACCGGCATCGCCGCCATCGGGCGCGAGACCATCACATACGGCGGCATCGGCGGCGGCTCGCTCACCAGCGCCACGCGCGGCAAGTACGGCTCGTCAGCGCGCTCCCACAGCGCCCCGACGGAACACCCGCCGCTGGTGTCCGCAGGCGGGCCGCGGCACTGGCAGTCTCGGCTCGCGACCCTGTGGCTGTGCGTGCTCTCGGCGGACGGCACGACGCTGACCGATCCGACACTCTTCTACGCGGGCACGGTCGGGGCGGGCGTACAGCTTACGGGCAACCTCTCGCGATGGAGCGTGCCGCTCGACCATGTGACCGAGAGCTTGAGCCGCAAGCTCGACACCGCGCCGATCGACCTCTACGGCTTCGGCCACTACTCGACTGCCCCTGAGGCCCACCCGCTGCGCGTCGGGTACTCCGCCGCGGGGTTCTACGCGGGCGACTCCCTCACGCTCCAGTGGACCGGCGCGAGTGACAACGGGGGCTGGCACCCCGACCTCGCGAGCTTCGTGCGCGCGGCCGATGCGGTCTACTCCGCCGGCACGTCGGGCTCGGGTCGCGTCCAGGTGGACAGCGAGGGCAAGATGGTGGTGCGCCAACAGGGCTCGACCGCCTCGCCGCGCTGGTTCTCCGCCTCCGCCGCATGGGACACCGCCGAGGTGCGCGACCAGCGTGTCGACGACGACAACACCCCGGCCGCATGGGTGTCCGCTGCCCGCGCGCCTGAGGCGTGCTTTCGCCTGCATGGGTGGGTCAAGATCCCCTCGGCGGTGGACTTCGCCCGCATCCCCTCGACGCTCCAATGGACGTACACCACCACGGATGGGGTGCTCGGCGCGGCTCAGCTCTCGCTCATCACAGAGACGCGCGGCGGGGAGGTGGTTGCGACCATCCTCGAGCGCGACGCCACGGGCCAGCGCGTGCGCGTACTGCCCACGACCGCGCGCGACCCGCTGTGCGTGCGCCGCACGTCGGCGAAACTCGGCGTGGTCGCACGCGGCTCGTCTGTCGTCGCGGCCCTGCGAGCGGGCGCGCTCGGCATCGACGCCCTCACGGGGCAGGACCTCTACCAGAGCGCCGTCGATTGGGATGATCTCGAGCGCGCGTTCTCGGGCGTCGCCACGGGCGGCCTTCCTCCGGCCCGGGAGTACCGTTTCACCGCCGACGCCGACAGCTTCCTCGCGCTCCTGATCGATGAGATGCGCCTCCGCGGGATGTGCCTCGCCATGCGCTACGGCCGCATCACGGGCGTTCGCCTCTCCTCACTCGCCGACACGGAGAGCACCGTCGCGACGATCGGGGAGAGCGACCTGCTCACCGCCGATGGGAAGGAGCTGCCCGTCGAAGTAATCGACTCGACGGAGCCGCTCGCTACCAGCGTGGTGTTCACCATCCCGCATTACGACGGGCGCGAGCGCAAGGTCTCCATCGTCGACACGACGTTTCAAGGCGAGTTCGGCGACGGTGCGGCGGTCGAGTGCAAGGCGCTCATGGGCGTCCCGGTGTCCGTCGTCATCGACGTGACCAGCGTCATCTCCTCGCTCTACGCCGTCGCGCAACAGGTCCTCGGGCCGCTCGCAGAACCCTCCCGCGCGATCCGCCTCCCGCTGACGCCTGCGCTGATGGGGCTCCAGCCGGGGCAGCTCGTCACCTTCACGCACTCCCGTATCCCCTCGTGGACCGGCACCCGGGGGATCACCGCCGCCGTCTGCCAGGTGCAGGAGGTCCATCGCGAGCTCATGGGCGGACGCTTCCGCGCCACGGCTACGATCCGTCTCCAGTCGTCAGTCAGCGCAGGCTACTGCCCCGAGGTGCTGATCGCGGCAGGTGGGCTCAACGCGGCGTCGCCCATCGTCACCCTCGACGCCACCACGGGCTGGGGGGCGCAGTGCCACGCGCAGGATCGGGACGCAGCGGGCGACCTCTCGACGGACCCGTCGCAGGGCTTCGCGGTCGGCGACAAGGTGGTGCTGAGCGTCGTCGGCGACCGCACGCCGATCAGCGACGAGCCGTTCACCATCGTCACCGTCACCGCCTCGACCATCACCCTCGACGGCAACCCGAGCGCGGGCATGACCGCCGCGGCTGCGGGGCAGTACGGCGTCACGCTGCGGTGGGCCGACTACGACACCGCCACGACGCGGCAACACACGGGGTTCGCGTGGGTCGCCGACCCCGCCGGGACGCTCGGCGCTGGGAGCGACGGCGGGAAGCGGTGGGCGGCGTAGCCCTCTCGACACCCAACACCCGCGCGCTGTACTCTCCCCGCAGCGCCACGGGTGCGCCCGGGCTAGCGCGCGTCGACCGGACCCGCGTCCACCTCGTCGCCGACGATCACCGGCGCCGCCATGCTGCATCGGTCGCGACAGGAGATGCACGACCGCCCGCACGGGCAGCCGGTGCGGCACTCCGGCCCGGACGGGCCGCCGCCCCCCCCGCACGCGGCGAGCCCTACCCCGCCAGCCCACAGCAGCAGCACCGCCCACGCGACACGTCCCATAGGCCCGACGCTACCTGACCTCCGCTGCCTCGCGCTACCCTCCCCGGATGCGCTACGCCCTCGCCGCCCTGATCGCCCTCGGATGCTCCCCCGCTGCCGTCGACCCCCCGCGCCCCGCCGACGCTGGCGACGTGCCCGACGTGGCGCCCGCTGTGGACGTCGGTAGCGACACGGGCGCGGACGCTGGCGACGGCGGAGAGGGTAGCCGGTGCGTCGACCCGCGGCGCGGTGTGGGCATGGTCTGCGCCGGGGCCTGCGACTTCCTGAGCTGCGGCACCTGCGGCAACGTGTGCCCGCGGTTCTATTCGTGCTGTCAGGGCAGCCCCGACCGCTGCTGCATCACCCCATAGAACTCAATGCCCACGAACATCAAAGCGCTCGACCGATGGCTGCACCTCCCCGCAGCCGGGGGCGCCAACGACCGGCTGCGCGCCGACCAGCCGTTGTCGTCGGGCACGATGCAGATCCTCGCGAGCAACGCGTACCTCGGCTGCTACGAGAACGAGCTTCGCACCCTGTGGGAATGCCCGGGTGGAACAGACATCGCGGGTACGCTGGGCTACGGCACGTCGGCTGGCGCGGGGACGGACATCTACCAGTTCGATTGGGACGCGGACCCCTTCTCCAGCTCCACCGTCCGGAGCTGGTTCTGCGGTCTCCACCGCATCCGCACGATGCCCGATGGCCGCTGGCCCACCATCGTCCTCGCCGCCCTCGCGATGAACGGGGGCGCGAGCACGACCGGCATCATCCTCTGTGGTCGCCCCGCCGTGGGTCGACCGCAGCCGGGTGACCTCTACGGCACGGGCTCGACGACGAGCGGCACCCTCGCCAGCGTCTCCGCGAGCCTCACCATCACCGAAGGCCACGTCGGGTCGCGCATCGTCGCGCCGATCGACGAAGCCGCCGCTGCGGGCACACCGCCCGCGGAGATGGGGCGTGAGACCGTGATCGCGCTGTACGTCGGCGTCTACACGTCGGGCTCCGGCAAGGCCACCGTGCGGCGGCTCTCGCTCTACATGACCCGCTGACCCATGACCATCACCCCTCGACGGCTGAACGCACCTGCGGTGTGGTCGCAGCCTCGCGCCTCGCTCCGCACCGCGCAGGCGTCGCACGCCTTCGACACGGCCGACCTCGCCAACGACGCGGCGGGCGGTCGCGTCGGGCAACGCGCGACGATCCTCCGCAACACCGGCGGCACGTTCCATTGCTTCTGGCACCCGTCGACCACGGCGCGCTTCCTCGAGGTCGCGGTCACCGTCGCGCCCAAGGGGACGTGGGTGCCGCCCGATGGGGTGACCGTCAACCTCAGCGTGACCGATGGCGCGGCCACGGTGACCGCCTCCACGGCGATCCCATCGGTGTTCCGCAGCGCCGCCATCACGCACCCGCCCGGGCTCGACGCCTCCCGCGCATCGAGCTCCAACCGCATCATCGGCCATCTCGACCGGACCGCGCTCGACGCGACGCTGAACGCGACGCTCCCGTGGCGGCTCACCTTCGCGCTCGTGTGCACGGGCAGCGCGACGGCGTGCGTCGAAGCCGTCGAGGTCGCGGAGGTGGCGCGCTTCGCGCTCGACTCGACGGAGACCTACGGGGACATCCCGAGCACCTACCTCCCGCGGGGGCTCATCACCGACGCGCTCTCGCGCACTGGCGCCACGTTGGAAGCGGCCTACGACTGGAACCGGCGCACCTATCACGCGCTCTCGCTGGAAGAGGGCACCCCCGATGCGGTGACCGCCGCGGCGTGGGCTGCGATCCCCGGGAGCCAGACGGTCACAGGCACCACCGCAGCCGCCTGGAAGGTGCGCCCGCGTCGCATCCTCAGCACGCCCGCGATCCTCTTCGGCGTGCGCTACAAGACCAGCGGCGCGACCGCGGGGGACGTCCGCATCACCACCAGCGTGGGGACGTACACGCTCGCGCTCCCGGGCACCTCGGGCGCGTGGGCCGACGTCCTCACGGGCGCGGGCTTCCTCGCCGACGCGGCCACGGACACGATCACCTGGGAGGCGCAGGTCGGCGCGGGGACGCTGTCCATCGCCTCGTATTGGGTCGTGGACGCGCCCACCTGACCGCCCCCGTAGCTCTCCCCCTCCGCTGCCTCCCTCGCCTCGCTGTCCCCCGTCGCCGCCTCGCGCGGCAGAGCATCGCCCATGACCGTCATCGTCACTGCGGGAGCATCCGCCCGCGCCGTCACGTCCGCCGCCGAGGTGGACCTTCTCGGCGTCAACGTCTCGGGAACCACCACCTACTCCGCCAACGGGGTCGCGCTTGCGGGCGCATCCCGATGGAGCCTCGTCGTCAGCACCACCCAGGACGTCACCGTGCGCGTCTACAAGAAGGCGGGCGTCAACGTGGGCCTCACGCTCCTGTCGACCCTCACCACGGTCGTCACCAGCGCCGCGCCGCTCACGCTCGAGTTCGCCGACGAGGCCAACGCCACGATGCGCGTCACGGCGCAGGCGAGCGCCACCACGGCGGCGGTCAACTGCGACTTCCGGGCGGTGTCGCCGTGAGCTACGTCAAGAACGGAACGCCGATCGGCGGCACCGCCCTCCCCACCGCCTCCGGCGCGGGCCAGGTCCCCGTCTCCACGGGCGCGGGCTCGGCGTACACCGCGACCTCCGCGGGCGACGTCGTAGACGCTGCGATCGCGTCTGTCGTCGGCGCCGTGGCAGGACAGGCGATCGTCGGCGACGGCCTCGGTGGCGTCACCGAGACCAGCGCCGACGTGAGCGCGGTGCTCGCTGCGGCGAATGCGGCGGCGGCGCGGTCGGCGATCTCCGCGCTCGGCATCACGCGCGCCGTCTACGACTTCTCCTCGGGCACCGGCTGGACCGCCGACAACGGCACCGTGCCCGGCGCCTCCGCGGCGGTCACCGGGGGCGTCGCGCGGCTGATCCTGCCCGCGACGGGGGGCACGTATCGGCACGGCCCCTCGAACTATGCCGGTCCTTCGCTCACGCGCGACCTCGGCACGCCCGCAGCGACGCTCGATGTCGCGGTGCGGGTCGTGTCGCTGCCCGCATCAGGGACGAGTCAGCTCTTCCTGGAGATCTCCGAGAGCGCCACCGCAGGCACGCGCATCGCCGCGATGCTCGCGCAGAGCGGCGTCACCTACTGCTACCGCCAGGACGTCAACACCTACGACGCTGGCCCCACCATCTCGATCACCACGGACACGTGGATCAGGATTCGCGCGGAGTACGGCACCGTACAGGCGTTCCACGGCGCGGGGACGGCAGGCGCGCTGCCCACGTCGTGGACGTCGATCGCCGCTGCGACGACGCGAAAGGTCGCGTGGCGGTACATCGCGCTCGGGCTCGTGCACGCCGGGTCGGGCGTCACGGTGGACGCCGACGACCTGACGATCGCCGCGCAGGAGCTCGTGTCGCTGTGACCCCCACGCCACCCAGCGGCACCCCCGCGCTCATCGCCGATCAGCTTCACCGCGACGACGGCCAGGACGCGGACCTACGTCGCCGCGCTCGCCCCGGGATGGCGCGATGAC
>JADKKK010000027.1 GCA_016720545.1 Myxococcales bacterium | reverse complement strand
GGCACGCCGCCCATCGCCGTGAGTCTGAACACGGCAACACCAAGCGCACCCGACCGATCGGTTTTCCTGCTGCTTCGTCGGTCTCACCATGTCGTCCTTCCTGATCAACATTTGTTGCGCGCTACTCCTCGTTCTTTGCTCTCCATTGCTCGGCGTCCATCGCCCATTACCGCTGCCCGCTTCACTGATTCGATCGAGGCCACTCAGGCCAATTGCAAGGCCTCTCCAGTTCAGCGCATCGGTTACTTGCCGCTCTTTGACGGTGTGTAACTGGCTTTCGCATCGGTGATCACCTGCTTCATGTTCTCGCTCGCGACGACGCCCTCGGCCGCCTTCTTGAGCGACTCCGCATCCATACTTGCAGGGTCCTTGCCGCTGAGGAACAGGCTCGTAAGCAGTCTGAGATACACGTAGCCCGAAGCCAACGTGAGCGCATAGGACGTCCCCCCGATCACGACCGATGCGCCAACGCTGCCGAGGCCGGGCAAGATCGAGAAGATCGTCGAAGTGACCAATCCAGCGACGAAGTATGCGGCGAGGTTGGTCGCGATTGCGGTGCCGAGTGACTTGATCAAGTTCTCGGTGAGCGGCAAACCGATTTTGGCGTTGATACGCCCGTACATGCTCCAGATGAATCCCATACAGATGCCTGTGGCCGCAATCCCGCCAGCGCCAGGGATCCAACCCGCGGCCAAACCAGACGCAGCAGCGCCCGCCGAGTGAATCTTGACGACCTCAGCGATCTCCGCCGGCAGATTTTCGTCGACCGCCTTGTTGAGTGCGTGAACCAACTTCTCGGCGGCGTGGAGGATGTGCTGATCAGACATGACGACTCTCCTTGAAGATCCCGACGATGCAATTGTGGGACGTGTTATCCATGTTCTTCTTTTCTACCCGAGGTTCCTGCGGGAGGGTTCGACCGTGGTCCGCGTCTTGCTCTCTTCGAAGCTCGTTGCCCGCCGCTCTTTCGAGGCTGCCCAACTCAGAAGTAACCCGCTGCGGCCTATCCGCCCCCCACTCGCGCCTTAGCCCGCTGTTGCGTAACACCCGAACGTCCCTCCGACACCCTATCCGCGGATCGCCGTGGTTGGCCCGCTTCTACGTAACTCCATAACGGGCGATTCCGCAAGCGCCCTCTGACCCCTGCGGCTCCACCGGCGGATTCCTCCCGCTCCCACGCAACCGGCGCCGCGTCGCGCCGAGAACGCACGAGGCCGCGGGACACCCGCTGCGCCCCTGGAGATCCGCCATGACGCTCATCGAAGCCCTGAAGGCCACGCTCCGCCGACTGCACTACTCTCCCCGAACCGAGGAGGCGTACGTCCACTGGACGCGGGAGTTCCTCCGCTTTCACCGTCGACACCCGCGCGAGCTGGGGTCCGCCGAGGTGACGGACTTTCTCAACGACCTCGCCGTGCGTCGGCGCGTCGCCGCCGCCACGCAGAACCAGGCGCTCTGCGCGCTGGTCTTCCTCTACCGCAAGGTGCTCGAGCTCGAAGCTCCGGCCATCGAGGGATTCGAGCGGGCGCGCCGCCCCGATCACCTCCCGACCGTCCTCTCTCGCGCCGACGTGCGAGCGCTGCTCGACCGCCTGGAACCGCCCTTCCGTCTCATCGGCGAGATCCTCTACGGCTCGGGCCTCCGCCTCGGCGAGTCCATCGCGCTCCGCGTGAAGGACATCGACTTCGAACGCCACCAGATCACCGTACGCGGCGGAAAGGGAGCGCGCGATCGACCCGGCGCTCCTGCCAACGCGCGTGAGGGAGCCCCTGCGCCTCTGGCTCGACGCCGTCGGGCGACGTCACCGCGCCGACCTCGACGCTGGCGCGGGAGAGGTCGACCTCCCCTACGCGCTCCGCACGAAGATGCCGGGCGCCGCGACGAGCCTCGCGTGGCAGTACGTCTTCCCTGCGACGCGTCCGTGCATCGACCCCGCGACGGGCCGACGTGTGCTGCATCACATCCACGAAACCGCCGTGCAGAAGGCCGTGCAGGCCGCGGCACTCGCCGCGAAGATCGACCGCCGCGCGAGCTGCCACACGCTCCGCCACAGCTTCGCCACGCACCTCCTCGAAGCAGGGACCGACATCCGCACGATCCAGACGCTGCTCGGCCACCGCGACGTGCGAACCACCATGATCTACACCCACATCATCGACCGCGGACCGCTCGGCGTCGTCAGCCCCCTCGACCGCTGAACGGACGTCGCTCCACTGAACAGATGCAGACGAAACCATATCCCCGACCTCAGTTCACTGACCTCGCGGACATCCTCACCATGTCCCCGACCTCAGTTCACTGACCTCGCGGACATCCTCACCATGTCCCCGACCTCAGTTCACTGACCTCGCGGACATCCCCACCATATCCCCGACCTCAGTTCACTGACCTCGCGGACATCCCCACCACCTCCCACGGCGCTCCGACGAGCCCGCCGCGAAGACCGCGGGAGCCTCCGCCCTCAACCAGAGCCCCCCTGCCCCGCCCTCAACCCGCGCGCGGTCGCCACGCGTCGACGAGGAAGTCACGCAGCGCCGCGACCTTGCGCGGAACGTGGCGCGCCGCGGGGTAGACCACATAGAGCGCGCCGAACCCGTGAGACCACGCCGGAAGGACACGGACGAGCGTCCCCCGCGCGAGATCGGCTGCGGCGTGGGTCTCCGTGAGCGGACCGATTCCACCGCCCGCGCGCAGCATGCAGCGAAGCATGTCGAGCTCGTTGGTCGCCGCCCGCGCCGCGGCGAACGCGCGCCCCAACGTCTCCGGTGGAACCTCCGTGCGCGTGAACACCGGCAGATACGACACGAGGTCGTGGTCCGCGAGCTCCTCCGCGCGCTCCGGCGCGCCCCGACGCGCCACATACGACGGCGATGCGTACAGCCTCAGCTCCGCCGAGAGGATCTTCCGCGCCACCAGCGCGTCGCCGGTGGGCCTCGGCGTGCCTCGAAGCGCCACGTCGAAGCCCTCGCGCACGAGGTCGACCTGGCGCTGGCTCAGCTCGATCTCCAGTCGAAGGCCGGGATGGCGCGCGCCGAAGCGGACGAAGACGTCTCCGAGGAGATCGCCGCTCGATGCGGGCGCGCTCACACGCAACGTTCCGCCGAGGAAGTCACGGCTCTTTCCGACCGTGAGCGCGGCCTCGTCGAGCGCGCTGAGATGGGGTGCGACCTCCGCGAAGAAGCGGCGCCCCGACTCGGTGAGCGAGATCGACCGCGCGCTGCGTTGCACGAGCTGAACGCCCGTCGCCTCCTCGAGCCTCGCGATCGCACGCGAGAGCGTCGATCGGGGAACGCCGAGCTGACGCGCCGCTTCGGCGAGTACACGGCGGCGGAAGTAAGGCGAGGGATTCGTGTCGAGGCGCGTTGCTCAACAAGGCGCGGATGCGAAGGCGGGCTGTCGGCCCGTCGAGCAGACGCAACGACGTTGGGCGACGCGCATCGGCACGAAGCACCGACTGACTTCCGCCGACGTGTACTCGGGGTTCCGCTCGCCGCGACGCGGGCAAACATCGAGATCTCGTCGAGGAGCATTGGGAATCACCTTGTTGCGTGGGGGCGACTGCAGGGTCAACTTTCGCCGCCTTCCGTCTCGAACGCCGCGGGACGATGCTGCCCCCACGATCCCACGTGCGGATCGGGAGGCGCTGGAATGACGAAGAAGTTGTGTGTGGTGGTGGGCGTGGGTCCCGGCAACGGCGCGGCGATCGCGCGCAGGTTCGACGGAGAGGGCTACGCGGTGGCGCTCCTCGCGCGCTCGACCGAGACGACGGAGCCGCTCGCGAAGAGCCTCGGTGATGCGAGGGCGTACTCGTGCGACGTCCCGATGAAGCCTCGGTCGCGTCTGCGTTCAGACGATCGAGCGCGGCATGGGTCCCGTCGACACGCTCGTCTACAACGCCGGAACGGGCACGTGGGCCACGGTCGAAGAGGTCGCGCCCGCCGCCCTGGAGAGCGCCTTTCGGGTCAACACGCTCGGCCTGCTGCTCGCGTCGCAGAGGGTCATTCCGCAGATGAAGTCCCGCGGCGGAGGCAACATCGTGGTGATCGGCTCGACGGCCTCGCGCCGTGGCGTCGCGCGCACGGCCGCCTTCGCGCCTGCCAAGGCCGCGCAGCGGAGCCTCGCCGAGTCGATGGCGCGACACCTCTGGCCGCAGCACATCCACGTGTCGCTGATCATCATCGACGGCGTCGTCGACCTGCCGAAGTCGCGGGCGTTCATGAAGGACAAGCCCGACGACTTCTTCATCTCGCCCGACGCCGTGGCCGCGACGGCGTTTCACCTCGCGACGCAGCATCCCTCCGCGTGGTCCTTCGAGGTCGAGGCGCGCCCGTTCGGGGAGACGTGGTGATGGTGACGCCCACGCTCGAAGAGATCAGCGCCACGCTCGAGAACCACGCGGTCTTCGTCGTGATCGCAGAGACGCTCGACGCCTGGCAGCCCCCGAGCACGCCCGAGGGACGGAAGGTGCTCCACGCGCACCATCTGTGGGCGATGGAGGTGCGTGCGAAGGGACGTCTTCTCTTCGCGGGACCGCTCGACATGGGCGCGCACGGACCTGCATCGCCGCCGTCGATCGGCGCGCCGACGGGGCTTCTCGTGCTTCGCGCGGCCTCGAAGGCAGAGGCCGAAGAGATGGCGCAACAAGATCCGCTCCACCGCGGGGGCTTTCGGAGGAACGTCGTTCACGCGTGGTCGATCCGCTGGGGCGAGTCGGAGATCACGTCCGCAGTCGGCGCCGTGCTCGCGACGCCGCTGCGCTAACACTAAGGTCCCATACTGGTGTGGGTGGAGCACCGGGCAGGAACCGGCGGCCGTAAGGACGCCGGGGCGTCACGCTGAGATCGCTCCCGGCGTCCTTACGGCCGCCGGTTCCTGGAGTCGACCGTGGCTCAAGGACGCGGCACCAATCCGTGGAGTCGGTCGCGGCTGAAGGAACCGGCGGCCGTAAGGACGCCGGGGTGTCGCGCTGAGATCGATCGAGGTAGGGATGGCCGCCCGTGAGAGCGGCCATCCCCCCCGCCGAACCGGACAGGCGAATTTCTCGCATCCGGCTCTCCCGAAGCGCGTTCACCCCGTGAGTGGGAGCGCGAGTTGGACTGGGGTGCTGGCCAGCGAGAGCAGCCCCAGCCTGACGAAGAAAGCGTTCGGCCATGTGATGGAGTCCAGGCCGCCACCTCGGCCGCGCTTGCCGCTCCGCCGTCGCAGAATGGATCGCAGTCGGCCTCGGACCCAGCGGTCAATCCCGTCCAGGGGCGTACGCACGCTCTTGATAAAGTACGAGAGGAACCCGCGCAGCACCACGTTCACGCGCTTCACGATCGCGTTCAGCGAGCCTCCGTTCGTGCGGCGGGTCAGCGGGCGAAGCCGCTCGCGCAGCTTCATGACGCTCTTCTTCCGGGGCCATTTCTTCGTCCGCCTCGGGTCGTCCCGATGCTCGCGAAAGTGGTAGCCCAGAAAGTCGATCCCCTCTCTCACGGTCACGAGTGCGATGCGTGTCTTCGTCGGGTGCAACGTCAGTTCGGCGATGCCGCACCAACGCGCAACCTCCTCCAACGCGCGCCGCGCCTCGTCCTCCGTGCGGCACTGGATCACGAAGTCGTCAGCGTACCGTGTCATCTCGTAGCCCTGCTTCGCCATCAGGTGGTCCAGCGGGTCGAGGAACACGTTCGCCAGTAACGGGCTCATCACCGCGCCTTGCGGCGTGCCGACGATCGGGGTCCAGCGTTGTCCTTCGTCGTCGACGGGTTGCTTCAGGAACTCCTCGATCAGCCCGAGGACGCGCCCGTCTGCGATCCGTCGTCTCACCAGCGCCATCAGCCGCGGGTGCGACACCGTGTCGAAGTACGACTTCAAATCCACGTCGACGACCCACTTGAGCCCCGCGTTGAGCAGGCGCTCAACGCGGTCGATGGCCTGGTGCGCGTTGCGCCTCGGACGGAAGCCGTAGCTTTGATCCGCGAACTCTCGCTCGAAGATCGGCTCGATCCCCGCCCGCAGCGCCGTCTGCACGACGCGGTCACGCACCGTCGGAATCCCGAGGGGCCGTAGCTCTGCGCCGCCGACCTTCGGGATGTAGCGTCGACGAATCGCCGCGGGACGGTAGCTGCCGTTCCGTAGCGCCTCGCACAGCGCCTTCAGGTGCTTGTCTCTGTCGCGCTCGAAGTCCCTGACCGAGACGTGATCCACACCCGCGGCGCCATCGTTCGCCTTCACTTGCGCGAAGGCGCTCTCCAGCGCTTGGAGCGTGGTGAACTTGTCCCACAGCGTGTACCAGACGCTTCCTTTCACCCCGTCTTCCAGGGCTCGCACCATTCGCTCTGTCCAGACGGCGGGGTCTGCCCAGGACCAGCGCGCGGGCAGTCCTGGCCTCTCTCCGGCGCGGTTAGCCCTCGCGGGCACTCTCGTCGGCGGGTCCGACGCTCCTTCCTCGGGGGCGTCGTTCGGCGTGTGATCCTCGTCCGTTCCGTTCATTGCGGATCGCTCTTCCTGGCCCCCTTTGCTCCGCGGTCGTTACCCGCCTCTTCGCTCGTACGGGGCCTCTGAGTCCGCAGCGCTCGTTGCGGCCGCTGCGGCCTTCCCTCGTTCACGTCGCCAGACCTTCCCAGCATCCTGCCTCCAACCACCCCCAGCTCCCTCGCACGCCCCTTCGCGTTCTCTGCGTGTCTTGAGTCGCCGCCGCAGGCTCTCGCCCACGATGGTCTTGACTTCGCCCTTGGAAGGTGGGCTCGCCGAAGCTGAAAGCCGAATCGAGTTCCTATCGTGCGGGCTGCTGGTTCACCTCCGGTTGCTCCCCACGCCGCGTTGCCACGGTCGCAGTTACTTTCGGTTACCGGGTCGGAACGTCGACCCGGGAGGGACTTTCACCCTCTGGTTCCGGCGCGCTCCGAGGCGCACCTCCCGGCGTCGTGACCGCCGCCGGTTCCTTGCGCGATTGTTCGCGTGCCCGGCACGTACGC
>JADKKK010000026.1 GCA_016720545.1 Myxococcales bacterium | reverse complement strand
CCTCGAGCAAGCCACCGGCACCAGCCTGCGAGACCAGCAAGCGGCCATCGAAGCGCACGCGGCGGCGCGCGGCGTAGTCCTCGCCCACGTCTACGTGGAGGCGGAGTCGGGGATCCACGAGAACAACGAACGCCGCGAGCAGATGCAGGCGCTTCTCCGCGACGTGCGCCGCGGTGTGGCCCACCGAATCGTTCACAGGGCAGCGTGGAAACACGTGGCCTAGCCGAGCGGAGGAAGGCCGAACCAGTCGCGCAGGTCTTCTTCGGAGCCCCTGAACAGGTTGCGATCGCAATCGACAGGAATGCCGGGGACGCGAAATCCGTGGTCTCCTGAGTACTGAAGGACCTTCCACGGGTAAGCCTTCGGCATGTCGGCCTCCGAGGCCGGCGCCCATGCCTGCGTCACGCTGCGGTACTGCGCGATCCACACCGGCACGCCCATCGATGCCGCGCCGATGGGCCCCACCCATGACGCCATCGTGTAGAGCAGCGGCTCGCCGCCCGTGAGCCGCAACTCGCTGAGGTACTCCTCGGCGAAGTCCGTGAGCGCCGCCCACGGCGTGCCCTTGGGGCAGTTCTCGAGGTCGAGGGCCACGCGGACCATGTGCTTCCCGTCGCTCGTGGCGGCCTCGTAGGCCAGTTTCGCTTGGTCCCGCGGGCTGCCCTGCGAGAAGCGCGCGAAGCCGTAGGCGCCCGTGTAGAGCCCGCGCCGGCCAGCGCGTCGAGGTGCGCCCGCGCCTTCGGGTCGCGCCCGCGGAGGCCCTCGCTGACCTTCACGAACGCGAACCGGAACCCGGCCGCATAGACCGCCGCGGGGTCGGCGATGGTCTGCACGCTGGACACGTCGATGCCGTCGCAGAAGCCGGGGAGGTTCAGCGCGGGCTTCACGGACACGACGCCCCGCCCTCTCGCGAGCCTCGCGCATGCGTCGGAGGCGCTCGCCGATGGCGTCAGGCGGGCGCACGTCGCGCGCCTGGTCGTAGGCCGCGAGGTCGCGAAGGTCGGCGGTCTCAGCGTCGCGCGCATTCTGCCGCGCCTCGACGCACCACGAGCAGAGGCACTGGCCGCTCACGCGTCCTCCCTCAGCCCGGCGAACTTCGCCCGCGCGTGGATGCTCGCGAGCCGCTCGGTCGCGACGAACAGCGCCTCGCGCTCGGCCTCGGTGCCGCTCTCGCGGATCAGTTCGACGACGCTCTCGAGGGCGGAGCACGGACAGCAGGATGGCCGTCACGGCACGCACCGCCCCGAGTAGGCCCGCCCGTAGCGCGCGGCGACGCGCTGGCGACACGCGACGTAACCCGGGCACGTCGAGGCCTGCACCGCGCAGGCTTCGAGCTCCGCGCCGTACGCGGCCACCTCGGCGGCCGTCTGCGCGCGCGGCGTGCACCCCGCGAGCATCCAGCCCACGAGGCACACCGCGGCGCCGCCGGCGAAGAGCACGCCGAGGGCGATGCCCGCGCGCTCCAGAATGTCCGCGTCCGTGTCGTCTAGCCCGTGCATCAGTGCACCCCCATCAACGCGACGCACCCCGAGAGGGTCGCCAGAACGCCCGCCGCGGCGAGCGCGAGCACCGCGCGCGTGCTCGCCGGACGGGCCAGCCAGGTGCCGAGACGCCCCTGCCACGTGGGCGGCGAGAGGGTCTCTCGCTCGGCCGGTACGTCGACCAGGCGGGAGAGGTGCCGCAGCATCGTGCCGCGGTCCACCCGCGCGGCGCGAAGCTCCTCTTCGGTCCGCGCGACGAAGGCCCGCACCTCGGCGCGGAAGAGCGACGCGTTCTGCTCCTGCTCGTCGAGGAGGGCGAGCGTGCGCGTGTGGGCCGCGAGGGTCGCACGGGCAGCCTCCTCGGCGACCTCGACGAGGTCGCTCCGTAGCGCCCGGATGTCCCGCATCGTCGCGGGCGGGCTCGTCGTCGTCGGATCGAAGCCGTTCATGGGGTCCCTCCGTGGAGCTGGCGGTAGGCCTGGAGCAAGATTTGGACGAGCGTGCCGAGCGCGACGAAGGCGCCCAGGACTTTCGGCGAGAGCTTGCCGGTGAGCGCGTGCACGAGGGTGCTCGTGTCGCTCGCGGCCGCCTTCGACGCGGCCTCGATGCGCGCGAGGCGCATCTCGTGCTCGCTGAGCCGCGCCTCCTGCGCGAGGTCAGTCTTGCTCGTGCGCGCGTCGAGCTCCGGGAGGCGCGCCGACAGGCGGAGCACCTCGACACGCAGCTCGTCGATCGCGGCGACGTAGGGATCCTCTCCGGCGCGCAGCTCCTCGAGCGACGAGCGGCGCGGGATCGGCGTGGGCGCCTCCTCGCGCGGCATGGGGGCGGGACGGGGGAGCGTGGGGATTCGGTCAGGATCGTATGCCATGGTCAGAGTCCCAGTGAGGGGTAGCGAGTCTTGAAGTATCCCTGCTCGCGGGTGATCATCTGCGCGCCCGACAGGGCCTGGCCCGGATAGATCATCATCTCGACCAGACGGAACGAGGGCACGTAGGCACCACCACCCAAGGTACCGAAGTACGCGACGTAGTCGTACGCGGCAGGGCCCTTCGCCGCGGGGATGAGCTCGTTGGCGAGATCAGCCTCTTGGACCCGCACCTTCGCGTTGCCGCCGTTCGTGTAGACGACCCACATGAGGCCCCACGCGCCGAAGCCGCCGGGCCACACGACGGGCGTCGTCCCATCGCCAGACGCCAGGTCCTCGTCATAGTGGTGCACACCTACCTTGCAAGTCCCAGCGTCGGACATGATCGCGTGGACGACAACGCTCGTCGGAGAACCGAAGATCGTCGGATTGGTGCCGTCTGTCTTGCCGCCGCCGGTGAGCCCGTAGGTGTTGCTTGCGAGCGGCTGAACCACGTAGGCCGCCGTGTACGAGGCCCCGACGGAGTCGCCGGCCCCTAGTAGGGAGCGGGTCAGGTCGGCAGACTCGATCATCGGGGAAGCACCGGTCCAGAGGGCGGAGGCGTGCCCGTCGAGTGACGTAGAGGGTTGCTCGACCAGATCGCCGTACCCCGTGCTGTGGTTGAACGTGGCTGCTGCGCCTGAGGTCCCAGCGCTAGCCTTGCTCGACCACGCGAACGTAGCGCCGGTTCCTGAGAGCGTGTCTGAGCGCAGCCATAGCGACAGGTTATCCGTCGCCGGATCATGCGAGGCAGCGGCCGCGCTCGACTTGATGAAGGCGAAGGGCGAGATCATGCCATCGCCTGGACTACCGATCCGTAGATCGAAGTGCCGTCGTGCACGAACGTGTACACGTCGATGCCGCTCGCTGTCTGCGTCGGCGCCACCCCGCCAGCCCACTTGACCGTCGGCCAGGTGAGCGTGCTGGCTGCGCCCGTGACGCGGACAACCACGACCTGTCCGCTCGCCTGGTTGGCGAACGTGAACGTGTTCGCGCCGGCCGCGAGGGTCTTGGTTTGGACCGGGCCGAGCGACCAGTCGATCTCCAGCGCAGCGACCGCGATCGCCGCGCCCTGGGTCTGGCCGTTGATGAACGGGTTTGTCATCTGCGCCGTCGTGAGCGTCGGCGTGGTCAGCGTCGGCGAACTCGCGAATACGGCCGCACCGTGCCGCCTCGTCTGTGGAGGCGGCTCGCAGATTCGCGCTGGACGGAGTGCCAAGAAAGGTCTCCACGCCGGTACCGAATCCGGCAAGCTTCGACAGCGCGATAGCCGCCGACGCGTGCACGTCGGCATTCACGACCAGACTTGACGCCGCGTCCTGAACGCCGCCAACGATGTGCGGTATCCCGGTCCCGGTGGGCGTGGTGCCGCTGCCGCCACTCACCGTGATCGTGAGCTGGTCGTTCGCTGCGTCGTCCACAGCAGTCACGCCAACGAAGTTCACGTAGCGGCGCGCGGTCTGCGCAACGCCGGCCACCTTGAGCAGAACCGGGAGGAGGTTGGGGAGCCAACTGGAGACGTCGAGAGTCATCGGAGGTATCCCTTCGTCGTCATCGTGATGATGAGCGAGCGCAGCGCGAGCTCCGCGAGGGCGTTCGTGTTGCCCTCGTTGCAGATGACTGCATAGTAAACGGACTTGCTCGTATCGATCGTCTGGTTCTGGTCAGTCGTCAGCGTGAACTGATGCACGGCGTCGTATGCCGCGGGACTCGCGGCCGTGTCGTCCTTTGTGTTCGCTGCGAGCAGTGACACAACGGTCTCGGCCTCCGGGTCGAAGCGAATGACCGCGAGTGACGGCATCATGACAGGCAGCGTCGCGCGAGGGGCGCCGGCGCCTTTCAGCGTCAGCTTCACCGAGTCGAGCGTTGCGCCTTCGACCAGGGCTCGAGTGATGTCGACCATCACATGTCGTCCGAGTGCCGCCGCGTTGTTCGTCGTCGCGAACCGCATCTCGCGGCCCTCGAAGAAGAAGTACGACCGGTTCGCATCGGAGGCCGTCGAGTCTTGGCTGGCCGGCACCCAGAATCCTGAGATGTCGTGCGTCTTCGCAAGCTCTGTCGACCCGCGAGGGTTCGCGTCGGCAATCGCGATCGTTCGGATGATCGTCTTGTTCGAGTCGGCCGTGAGATTCAGTACCCACCGCCCTGCCGTCCCGTCTCCGCTCGCCAGGATCCAAGGGCTTGCCGCGGTGCTCGCTGAGTACGTGCCCGAGGTGACGAACACGTAGTGTCCGTAGCCGCGGACGTAGCGCATGAGGCCGTGCGTCGGCACGAGGATCGCGGTGAGGGCGGCCGTGTCGGCGAGCACGTCGTGCTGGTCCCAGATGGCGGCAAGTGGCGTATTGACGTCCGCCGCGTCGATCGTGTCGCCGTCGCTCGGGATCGTGATGCTCGATGCGGTGCCGTAAGTCGTGCTCATGTGCGGGTCCCATCCCAGTAGTCTGCAGTTGAGAGTCGGGTCGCGACGTGAACGCCGGCGACTACCTTCGAGGGCTTGCCCCACTGCCCATCAGGCTCGGGGGCAGTCGGCGAGAATGACGCCGCATCGAAGGCAATGATGATGTTCACGCAGCGCGTCCCCGCGGGCTTCCAGTCCGCGACGATGCCGCGCACGCCGGCCACCTCCGAGGGCGTGGCGGTCGTGCCTCAGGTCTTCTTCGTGTCGCCCCCAGAGCTGGCCAGAGCCCCAGTTCGCCGAGTGTGCTCCAGCGCGTGCCGGGATAGATGATGACCCAGAAGCGCGCCCAGTTCGACGCCGCGACCGTGGAATCCCAGTTCCAGTTCCCCGTGTTGAGCGTGTACGTCTCGACGCCCGAGGCGCTGCGAGAGAACCAGTTCCCGCGCGCGTCGACGGTGCGGAACGACGAGCCCGCCGCAATGTACTCCTGCAGCTTCTGCATGAGCATGAAGGGGCTCCCGCGTTTCTTCGCGTCGTGAAGCCACCGCTTGAGGCGCGTCGCGTAGCTCGTCGCGGTCTCGGGGCCGAGGCCGCGCAGCGTGCGCCGGTCGCGGCCGATCGCCTCGAGGGCGCCTCGATGCCGAGCAGCGCGGCCGTGTCGGGGTAGCGCGCGAGCATGCCGAGATAGAGACGCTCTCAAGCTCGCGTCGAGCATTAGGTTGAGCGAGTACTGCACGAGAGTCGACTCCGGCGCCGTCGTCGACGAGCCACCGCGGGCGAACTGCTTATTTCGAGTGCGAAAGTCCATATCAGACCGGGTCGTCCTCGAGGTGGATGGCCCCCGTGACGGTGCCGAGCATCGCGACTTGTCCGTTGGTGAGCGACGTGTCCCCGCTCGGGACGGTCACCGAGGCGCGGAAGCCCTCGGGGATCGCCTTCACGATCGTGGCCAGGATGTCGGACTGGTAGATCTTGCCCGTCGTCGCAGGCGCCACGACGTCGCCGCCGATCGGGCGCGCCGAGAAGAGCACCCCGAGCGCGGTCTCGACCGTCGTGCGCACCTCGGCGACGGTTTTGTTGCACGACTTGTACAGCCAAAGCTCGTACGTGACCGCGATGGTCACGTTCGACGCCGCGGCGGCCACGAGGGTGATGCAGAGCGGGAGGCACCACGTCACGATCGCGAGCTGCGCAAGGGCCACGTCGGCCGCCGAGGAGCCGCCCGAGGGGCCCGCGAGGTACACGGTCACGTTGCCCGTGGTGCTGTCGCCGTAGGTGCGAACGCGCGTGATCGCCGACGTCCCGCCGTAGTCCGGATTCCGCGCGAAGTACGCGTAGGCGCCTCGCGCGCCGTCGGGCGACGTCGCGTCCTGCATGTCCTTGCACTGCTGTTTCGTGACGCTCTCGTCCTGCTCGTCGATGCCCACGGCGGCCGTCGCGTTCGTGCACGTCACGCCGTCGAGGGAGGTGACCAGGCGCGTGATCTCCGCGGCCCCCGCCGAGCTCGCCGAGCCCGCCTCGTCGGCCACCACCGTCACGGCGAGTGTGGTCGCGGGGCCGAGCGCGAGCGTGCCGCCCGTGGTGTTCCGGTACGTCTTGCCCGTGATCGAGGACGCGAAGGTCAGGTCTCCCGCGTCGATGATGTACTCGTTCGTCGTGCTCGAGTTGGTCAGCGTGACCGTCGTCTCGGCGTACGTCGGATCGGGCACGATCACGCCGTACGTCTGCTCGGCGTTGACTTTGAGCCACACGTCCTCGGAGTGGTCTAGGAAGCCGCTGCGGATGTAGCCGGCGACGTTCGCCTCGAGCGCCTCGAGCTTCGCCGAGAGCACGTGATAGAGCGAGCGCGTGGGGTCGCCCACCTGCCACGACGTGACAGGGAGCCCGATGCTCGTCGCGATGCCCAGCGCGTAGTTGTAGATCGCCGCGCGGGTCTCTTCGAGGATGAGCGAGGCAAGCGAGATGGTCATTGGATCCCCAGGATTTCGGCGCTCACCGCGGACACCGCGAGCACGAGGGTGAACGGCCCGAGCGTCGTCTTCGCGGCGATGCTGATCGTGTAGGTGACCGCAGGGCCGCTCGTCGCGCTGACCACGGTGGCCTTCACGGACTCGGTCCGCGGGTCCTTCATCAGCTCGTTTTCGATTTTCCCCGGGAGCGAGGCCGCAAAGCTCGACGTGGCCGCGCTGCCAATGAGGCTCATGAGATTGAGCCCGTAGTTCTGCTCTTCCGGCCCGCCGAGGAGCGTGCCGCGCGTCGTCGTCAGTCGCCGGTAATACGCCTGCGCGACGAGCTCCACGCCCGAGACGAAGCGCCCAGTCTTGAGGCCGGTCGTGCAGGAAATGTCGTAACCGAAGTACGTAGTGGTCATTCGCACTTCACCAGGCCTGAGGCCTCGTTGATGATGCCCATCAATGCCGTGCCCGGAGTGCCGGGCGGGGGCGGAACGGTCGGCGTCGCGGGGTTCGTGGCCGTGCACCACTGCACGTCAGCCACCGCGGTCACCTTCCACCACGGGAGATACACGGTCAGCAGCGGCCCCAGTTCGGGGGGCGACCGGTAGATCGTGTTCGTTGTCGAGTCCGCGCAGAAGTACCCGAGGCAGACGTCGTCCCCGTCGCGCGCCACGCCCTTCGTCGCGTCCGCCCCGAGCTTGATCGAGCTGGACGCGTCGAGCACGAGCGTCGTGGGCACGAAGCCCGAGCCGTCCGCGTCCTCGTACGCGCACACGTACGGGCGCGCCGGCGAGCTGTCGGCGAACGCCACGAGCACGCGCGACCCGATCGCCGCGCCGCCCTTGCACCCGGGGAGGCCAGGGCGCGCGACCACGCGCGTTAGCTCGGGCATGCCCGTCGACACGCGCACCGGCTCGAGGCCCACGCGATCGCCGGAGCGCGACGTCACGCGGTACTCGCTCTGTCCGCGGAACGCGCGGTCGGGGTCGAGCTGGTCGACGATCGCGCGGAAGCCCTGCAGCGCCCGCGAGCTCGCGCCGCGCGCGCCCCAGACCGTCGAGCGCAGCCCCGCCGGCGTCGCTTCGTGCAGCACGTCCACCGCCGTCAGGCCGTCGACGACGATCCCCGGGAGGATGGTCGCGATCGACTCCGAGGCGAGCTCCACGACGCCGCGCGCGTGGTCGACCGGGCCGTGCGTCACGCCCGCGGGCAGCTCGCCGGCGGCGCGCGCGCCGATGCGGGTGATCCCGTCCTCGCCCACGTACCACCCGCGCGGTACGAGCAGCTCGAGCACGGCCCGCGCGCGCGCCTCGGGGCGGGCCCAGGACGGCCCCGGGCGCGTCGTCGGCAGAGTGCTCGCCAGGATGGTCTCGCCGCACGCGTCGGCCGCGTCGAGGAGCACCGTCGAGGCCTTCACCCCGGCGTCGTTCGCGTAGCCCTTCGCCGCGATGGTCTGCCCCCAACCGCCCTTGCCGCCGACGACGCGGTAGTGCGAGCGGCCGTTCTCCGGGCCGCCCGAGAGGATCGTGCCCTGCAGGGTGAGGTCGGCGACCTCCACCGTCGCCGCGCCCGTGAGCGTGTGCTCGCCGTCGAGGTCGACCTCGGCGTACCACACGCCCCACGCGGGCAGGTACGCGCGCGCGGACGTCGCGAGGATGCTGTTGAGGGTCGCGGTCATGGCTTCCCCCACGGCGTTTCTTGGTACTGCTTGGTGAGCTTCGCGATCTCGTCGAGCGCGGCCTGATTCGGGTCGGGCGCCTTCGTCGCGGCGCCGGCCTTCGAGCCCTTCGGCGAGCCCTTCGCGGGGCGCGGCGGGCGGTACTCGAGGAACTTGACGACCTTCGTCACGCCACCCTTGCCGTCGTGCACGGAGCCCATGGCCGTGGCCTTGACCACGGCCTTGATGTCGTTCTCGGCGAGGTCGGGGTGATAGATGTCCAGCGCCGTCGGCGTCTGCCCGCTCACGGTCGAGTTGACCGTCGCGAGGAACGTGGGCCACTGCGCGAAGTCCTCCTCGTCGGCCAGGTAGAACGAGCACGTGAACTCGGTCGGGTCGTCGCTCGAGCGCGTCGTCGTCGCGCCCGACTGCCCCGAGCCCTTCTTGATGTCCCACCCGATCTTGCGGTCGTGACCCGTGATCGTGACGATGCCGGGCGACTGCACGCCGCCGAGCTCCACGTGGTCGTAGAGGTCCGGGTCGTCGATGGGGTTAGGCACTGGGCACCATCCCGCCGCCCTGCTGGGCGAGCCCTTCGACGAGGTCGAGGAACGCCTTGCGGCACTCCTCCGCGATGCTCTTGGCGTCGCCGCCGGCGCCGTCGATCTGGATGGTGAGCGAGCCGATCGTGACCGTCGTGCCGCCGCCGGAGCCCGCGCGCGCGCCCCCTGCAGCGGGCGCCCCTGCACCGTCCGCGGGCGGCGCGACCATCGCCTCGAGTGACCCCTGCACCGCGTCGGCGCCGTCGTCGACGCCCTGGGCCATGCCCTCCGAGGTGTAGCCGCCGATCTCCGCGAAGACCTTCGAGGGGCTCTTGATCTGGAGCGCGGCCTTTGCTGCCGCGACGGCGCCCGAGGCGATGCCCGTCACCGCGCCAACGACTGCCGCGCCGCCGGCCGTGATGCCCGAGGCGAGCCCGGTCACCATCGCGAGGCCGATCTCTGCGAGGTTGATGCTCTGCAGGAACGTGCGCACGCTCAGCGCCGCGCTCGAGAGGCCGGCCAGCGCCGCGGAGCCGAGGGTGCCGAGAGCGACGAGGCCCGACGCCGTGCCCGCGATGATGTCGTAGGCGAACCCGAACGACTGGCCAATGCTGGACATCCAGCCCATGATC
Source organism: Myxococcales bacterium (assembly GCA_016720545.1). Lineage (NCBI taxonomy): Bacteria > Pseudomonadati > Myxococcota > Myxococcia > Myxococcales > Myxococcales bacterium. The sequence goes on along the minus strand of JADKKK010000026.1, from coordinate 16,881 downwards.
ACCGCGCCGACGACGTTGAAAATGGGCTGGTATTTCTGGATCGCGATAAGCCCCTTGAGTGCCCAGATCTCGAACTGCAGGAACCCGGCGATGAACTTCGGGACCGCGTTCGTCATGCCGTCTACGAGCGGCTGAAAGAACGACTCAAAGATCGCCTTGATGCCCTTCGCGGCGGCGCTGTCCTCCTCGAACAGCGCGCCCATCTTCGACAGCGCCGTAAGGAGCCCTTCGATCTTCAGCCCGCCGAAGATCTTCCCGACGTTCGCCTTGAGGCGCTGCGACTGGAAGTCCGCGCTCAGCATCGCCTTGGCGAAGTCCGGGCCGAACTTGAGCTTCGCCGCCTTCGTCGCGGCCGTCTCGAGCGCGGCGGAGAGCTCGTCGCCCTTCAGGCCCGTCTTGGCCAGCGTGCTCGCCATGTTGCGCAGCTCATCGGCCGCGATGGGGACCCGCGAGCCGAGCGAGGAGATCGTCGCGTCGAGCTGCGCGCCGCCGGCGACGCTGCCCGCGATGCCCTGCGACAGCAGCGCCGAGGTGCGCGCCGCGTCGGCGTTCGCCAGGCCGAACTTGAGCAGGCCAACCGTCGCCATCGCGAGGCCCGCGACCACGGCGATCGTCGCCACCGCGAGGCCGACGAAGATCCCGGCGGGGCCGAGCGCGGCGAGCTTGCGGAACGCCTCGCCGACGCCCGCGATCTTCTGCCCGACCATGCCCGCCGGCCCGCCGAGCTTAGCCATGGCGCCCTCGAGGACGCCGAGCTTCACGCCGCCGCCGGCGCGGCCTTCCCTGCCGCGGCCGTGGCTTGCTCCCGTCTTCTTGGCGGCGAGCGCGTTCGCCTCCTCGGCCTGCGTCGCCGCGTCGAGTTGGCGCGCGAGCCCGGCCTCCGCGTCGGCTGCCGACGTGGCCGCGACCTGCAGCGCGTCGAGGTTCGCCGCCTGCTCTGCGAGCGCCGCCGCCGCCGCCGAGCTCGTCGCCGCGGCCGCCGCCTGGCGCGCCTCGAGGTCGGCGAGCTTCGTCGCGGCCGCCTCGATCTTTGTCGTGTCGCCCGTCTCGAGGGCCGCCGCGAGCTTGCCCTGCTGCGCGGTCGCCGCCACGCCGAGGCGCTCGGCCGCCGCGGCCGCCTTCATGGCCGCCGTCTCGGCGCCGGCGTAGGCCGCCTGGCCCGCCGCCACGGCCGACGCAGCGGCGGTGCTGGCGGCGCGCGCGCGGTCGAGCGCCTGCGCCAGCGAGTCGAGCGTCGACGCCGCGGCGACGGCTTGGGAGCCGTCTACCGGGATGTCGATCTCGTACGTCGTGCCGTCCGCCACCGCTCTACCTCCGCCGTCGTCTCGGTTGCCGCTCGCCGCCGCCCGTGAGCGACTGTCGATGCAGAAGCGCGATCTCTGCGATCACGAAGGCGCCCGCGCGCATGTCCCGCTCGCTCTCCTCGTCCGCCTCGCCGCCCCCCGCGACACGGGCCAGGGTGACGATGCAGTCGCCAAGGACCGCCGCGCTCGACTGAGCTGCGGCGATCCGCGCCCTCAGCCTTTTTTTTCCTCCCCGATCCCGCCCTCGGCGAGCTTCGCGACCTCGATGCCGGCCACGACGTACACGCCGGGTCGCGCCGCGAGCATCGCGTTCCGCATCTCCGACGCGGCCGGCGGATAGACCATGCAGGACTCGCCGAGTCGCTCGCCCGCCTCGCCCCGCACGGAGTCGTTCTTCGCCGTGCGGACGGCCTTCAAATACTCGCGGTAGTGCGCGCGCTCGGGCGCGATGACGATCGCCATCGTCGGCGTCCCCCGCTTGTACGACCCCGCGAACCGGATGGCCCGCACCGACCCGAAGCCGTGCTCTTCCTCGAGGTCCACGAGGGCCGCGAAGTCGATCTCCGCCTGCTCGGCCTCGAGCTTCTCATCCTCGGCGCGGAGCGCTTCGCGGCGTTCCTGGAGCAGCTCGAGCTTGGTCTTCTTCTTCTCGTCACTCATGGGGGGGGCCTTCCGCGCGCTCAGAGGAGCGCGACGCGCGTGCCGTTCTTGAGGGTTTTGATCACGCTCGTGGGTCCGAGGTCGACCTCGATGAAGAGCGCCTCGCTGCCCTCTTTGTTGTCCATCGTGAAGGAGCGCCAGCGGCAGCCGAGCATCTCGGTCTGGTAGACCTGAGTCGGCTGCGACAGCGTCTTGTGCTGGATGACGATCGAGAACTTCGGCACGGAGATGAGCTTCACGCCGCCGCGCTCCGGAGCGACCGTCGCAAGTGCCGACTCGATGCGGTCCACGGCGCTCATCGAGAACGTGCCCGACCCCTCGTGAGAGGCCTTGCCGCGCGTCTCCTTCATGACTCGACCGCCGCTCGTGCCGAAGGAAAAGCCCGTCTCGATCTTGCCGCCGCACTTGATGCCCTCGACGTCGGCGATGTCGATCGTCACCGACTGGTAGAGCGACAGCACGACGGAGATGTCAGCCCAGGAGATCTCCTCGTCGTCCGTGATCGGGAATGCTTCGTTTGCCATGGCTCAGTGCTCCGTTCAGGTGACGACGACGGCCGTGTCGACGTTCGTGATGGTGCCGCGCAGGCCAAGGGGGCCGCTCCCGTGCAGCGTCTTCCCGGTGCCGCGGAGGTCGTCGGCGCGGCTCGCTACCCACGTCGCCGAGCTGGCGTTCTGGCCCTCGCTGCCGGGGCTCAGCAGCCCTTCGGTGAGCGCCTGGTTGATGCGCGCCTCGAGGAGCTTGAGCTCGCTCTCGGTCGCGGTGCCGTCCGCGTTGAGGACCGGCGTTTTGCCGATCATGCGCGTGGTCTCGGCCTGGACGATCGAACAGAATTTGTTCGTGACGGCCATGTTGTGCGTGTACGCGAGGACGTCGCCGTCCGTCGCGCGAGTGAGGCTCATCGCGACGTACGTGCCGTTCGGCCCGTTGTCGCTGGTCGTGAGGCAGGTGAACCGCGCGGCGAGGGCCCCGCCGTCGACGCGCTCGTCGTACTCGACGATCTGCTTGTCCGTGTCCTCGAGGTCGACCCCGTCCAGCGGGCCGAGGTCGTTCTGCCACGACGCGATGTGGAGCGCGTGTTGGTACTCGCGCACGGCCACGTGCCACGAGGCGGGGCGGCGGAAGTCCCAGAGGGTGATCGGCGAGACCACGCGCGCGCGCCCATACCCGAGGTCGATCCGCTTCTGCGCGTCGACGCTTGCGAACGCGATGTCTGCGAGGGACACGTCAGCCGCCTTGCTGAGCACCTTCGTGATCGTGACGTTGTGCGAGCCGATCTCCTCGGCGGCGAGGTCCGTCGACGCGAGCGTGAGCACGGTCGCAGACACGGACGCGAGCGCGTCGGTCGTGACGTTGTTCGACGCCGTGCCGGCGATGGTCACGATGTCGCCCACCGCGAAACCCTCGGTCACGAACGAGCCCGCGTTGCGGGTGATCGTGTCGCCGGTGCCGCCGACCTCGGCGAAAATGAGCCCGTTCGACGCGACGATCGAGCCGACGCCGGCCGCGGTGACCTCGGCGACGAGGTCGGTCGCGTCGAAGGTGAGCACCGTCGCGGTGAGGGTCTTGATTCGCCCGGTCACGTTGTTGAGCGTGGTGCCGGCCACCGTCACGACGTCGCCCACGGCAAGCCCGTCGTCGACGAAGGACCCGACCGAGCGCGTGATGGTGTCGTCGGTCGCGCCGACCTCGGCGAACGTGAGCGTCTCGGCCGCGGTGATCTTCACCCAGCGCTTCACGCCGCTCGACTTGGCCAGCATCGAAGGCGTGCCGCCGTCGCGGACGTTCGTGCGGGCGTACACGAACCGCTTGTTCGTGGTCTCGTACGCGTTCGTGATCGTCGTGACGTAGCCGGCCTCGGTGCTGTTCGCGAGGTCGCCGACGACGTTCCAGGAGCGGCTCGCCTTCTGCTGCGCGGCGAGGGCCGTGCGCGCGGCGGTAAGGCCCGCGTTGTCCCACTTCGGCGCGGTGAAACGAAACGTCAGCGTGTCGCCCGCGACCATCGTGCCGGCGCCGAAGCTCAGGACGATCCCGACGTGGGGGATCGTGTACGTGCTCGCCGTGCCGAGGCGCACCGTCTTCGTCGTGCGCCCGCCATCGAGCGAGAGGGTGAAGATCGGACCCGAGCCCGCGCCGATGGTGCCGCCCGTGGTGACCGTCAAGGTCGCGTCGACCTCCTCGAGGTAGCCGTACGTCGAGGCGCTGTACGTGACGATGCTGGTCCCGGTGCCCGTCGAGCGCTGCATGCGCAGCGCGCCCGCGGTCACGATCGGCATGGGGACGAAGATCACGGGGCTGCGCGTCTTGGCGAGCAGGTGTGCCGCGAGGTCCGCGCCCTGCGAGTAGTCGTGTTGCTCGAGCAGCGCGGTGATGCCCGTGAACACGCGCGGGACGCCGTCGGCGTTTTTTCCGACGCAGGCCAGGATGACCGCGTAGCCGTCGCCGCCGGCGTAGGCGCCGCCGGTCGTCGCGATCGAGAGGCTTGCTTGGGGTCGAGTCGGCATTTTTACGCTCCGCATCCGGTTTCGGTTGGTGGGGTCGGGTCGCCCTCGAGGCCGACGACCGTGGTGCTCGCGACCGTCGTGGACGTGAAGGCGCCGCCCTCCTCGGCGGCCGAGCCCGCCCAGGTGCGGACCTCGACGGCACGGCGGACGGAGAACGGGATCTCGTAGACGGCGAAGTTCGTCGCCGGCGTGCCCTTCGTGTCCTCGAGCTCGACGAGCTGGCCGGCGCCGATCTCAGCGCCGTTCTTGCGCGCGACGAGCACCTGCCGGAGCGCGGCGAGCACGGAGTCGACGACGCGATCGGCGCGCCGAACGTGCTCGTGATGTTGCGCGCCCGCGCGCGGTTCCTGCGCGTAGACCGTGATCTTCGCCGCGAGCTTGCGGTCGAAGACGTGCACCGGGTTCCGGGTGTTCGCGCCCTTCGGCGGGAGGATCTGCTCGGGCGCGCGGAGCCGCTCCACCACGATGCGCTCGCGCGGGGCGACCGCCGACGTGGTGCGCTCGGGCCCGTCGACCACGGGCATCGGGACGCCGGCAGTCTCGAGGAGCGTGCGGAGCTCGCGGGCGATCTCGTGGATCATCGGAGCGCCTCCCCGATGACCTGGGCGGCCGTGGCGGCGAGGGCAGCGGCGTAGGCGGGCGGAAGCGGCGCACCCTGCGCGGGCGCGACGGGGCGCCTCCCCACCTGGTATTTTGCGTACTTCGTCGTGAGCGCGAGGCGGAGCTTTTGCCCGATCGCCACGTACCGGACGCCGTCGAGGAGCGCGCCGCTCTTCCGCAGCGTGACGACCTGGCCGCTCTCACCGGGTGCCCAGGCGGCGCCGTAAGCGTCCGCGCTCGAGCGCGACGTCTCGAGCACGAGGCTCGTGAGGACGGGCGCGCACGCAGCCGCCACGCGGTGCCCCACGACGCGAGGGAGCTCACGCAGCGAGGCGGCGAACTTCTTGAGGTTCGCGGTGCCGCTCATGGGAGCCCGCTTCCCCACCCGCGCGGGTCCGCGCCGGAGCTGACAGACGTGGCGGTGATGGCGAGGTTCGCCGGGGTCTGTGCGGTGCCGCCGCGGAGCGGCATGCCCGCGGCGAAGCGCTCGAGGATGGCCTTCGACTCGAGGTCGATAGCCTTCACCGCCTCGCTGTTCTGCCCGTTCCCGTTCAGGACGCGCTTGGCGACCATGTCCGCCACGCAGCCACGCACGAGCGGGTGAATCGGGGCGACGAGCGGCACGAGGTGCGCCGGGAGCGACGTGTCAGCCAGGCGCGAGCAGAACTCGATCGTGTCGTCGAACTTCGGCTCGCGCGTGACGATCATCTCGACGCCGTCGCTCGTGATGTTCAGCGCCGCGCCCCCGGCCGTGGCCGCGAGCTTGAACGCCGCGTTGCTCAGCCGGATCGCGTAGTAGGTCGTCCCGGCTGCGAGCGGCGCCGACAGGGTGCCCGCGCTCGCCGCGCGCACCGTGACCTCGTCGTCCGTCTCGAGCCCGTGACCGTCGTACGTGAGCACGTCCGTCGACGCGAGGCAGGACGCCAGAATGCCAGCGGGCGACACCACCGCACCCGGCGGAAGCCGGGCGGTCACGTCACCGCGCGAGCAGTAGAGATCGGCTGCCACAACGCCACCGCCCCGCGTTCCGGAGGAAGGCGAGGCAAGGCAGCGTGGGAGTGCGTGTCAGGTCAGAGAGTCAGAGGTCGCGGAGGCGGGCGAGGACGCGGTCGCGGCGCGCGGTGAGCGCCTCGGCGCGGGGCGTCTGCCCCGCGGCCTTCGCGTCGGCGATGCTCTTCTCGAGCTGCTTTGCCTCGAGCTCGAGCGATTCGAGTTTCTCGATGTCGTTCATGGGGCTCCTGGTCAGGCCGCGCCGGCCCAGCGCTGCATGCACTGCGGGAGGGCGAGGACGCCGTTTCCGCGGAGCACGTAGGCCACGCCGACCTTGAGGGTCGTCTGGTAGAGGTGGCTCGACTTGTCCGAGCGAATCTCCTCGGGCGCGCCTTCGTCCTGCACGATCCAGGGGACCATGCCGGGCTTATTCAGGCCGAGGCCGTACCACTGCGCGTCGTCGGCGAGCTCGTCGGAGATGATCATCTTGACCGTCCCCTTGTGCCGGTTGTCGACCGCCGCGAAGGTGGAGCCGACCGCCTGGATCACCATGTCCTGCTCGAGCAGGTCCTTGGCAGTCTCCTCGAGCGCGGACGGGATGAGGAGGTGCGTCAGGCGCAGCCCGAGCGGCTTCCCGTTCGGGGCTTTGATGTCGCGCATGCGCGACTTCGCGAGCTTCAGGTTCGCCGCGGTGAGCGTGGTCCCCGCGCCGGTGAAGTCGTTGTCGTACGTGCCGACGTCGACGTCGAAGACGTTGAAGGGGTGCGCGTCAGCGAAGAAGGCCGAGCCGTCCCAGCAGGTCGCGTTTGCCGCGAGGGCATCCGCGATGATCTGGTTGAGCAGCGCCGAGGCGGCCGCCGCGATGGCTGCAGGCTCCGACGTCCAGCCGATGAAGTCCGGCGCCTCGATGACGCTGGCGAGCTCGGCGACGCCGTCCTGCCAGGTCTTCGGGGTGAGCGAGAGCGACTTCTGGAAGATGTCGCGGTACTTGACGTCGCCCTTGAACTCGGCGTAACCGGCCGCCGAGACGGGGACGGGGTACGTGGTCCGGAGCGCGCGCGAGGAGCGGTAGAGCCCGTTTTCCTTCGCCCACTGCTCGACCCCGGGCTGCGTGAGCGCGAGGGCGAAGTCCTGGGCGAAGTCCTCGAGCGCGCGCTGCGCGTCCGAGCTGATGAGGTTGAATTCCTGACCCATGATCGTTCAGTCCTTTCGATGAATCAGGAGGCCTTGCGCACGTAGCGAAGGCGGGCCTCGTGGAGCATGAGATCGTCGGTGCCGAGCAGGCCCGCCGTCGGCGTGACCGTGAAGGTCATGCTTCGAGCGAGCGCCGGGACATTCGCCGCCGTGATGATGTGCGTGAGCATCGCCGTGGTCTTCGCCGTGGCGTTGCCGGTGAGCGCGTTCGTCACGCCGCCGCAATCCGCGTCGGCGTCGTGAAGGTCGCCCACCGACAGGATGAACGCGGTGACGGTGAGGGTCGTCGCGTCGCCCACGGTCGCGCCAGACTTCGAGCAAACGAACTCGAGAGCCATCGGCGATGCGTCGTCGAGGTCCGACGGGAGCGACACCTGACAGAGCGCGGTGCCCGGCGTGGCGTCGTTGTTCCAGCGGATGTTGAGCGCCTCGGAGTCGGCGAGGTTGAGGCCGAACGTCGGGGACGCGGCGCTCGAGAACTTCGCGAGCGGATCGCCGTCGGCGTCCACGAACGAGTTGAGCGGGATGGCCACGAAGCCCACCGCTGACTCGGGGCTAACGTGCGGCCCCATGTAGACGTACGGCTTCGAGTTGACCACCTCGGTCACGATGCCGGCCACCGGGCGAAGGTCCGTGTTGCTGGTCAGCGCGACCGTCTGGTCGTCGACGGCGTAGACCACCTTGCCCACGTCGGCCGCCGCGATGGCGTCCGTCGAGGAGCTGTTCGCGAACTGGAACACGCCGAACTCCACCTCGACGTCGACCGCTGCGGCAGCGCCGCCGAGAGTCGACCCGGTGCGGTTGTCGTAGGTGGCCGACGCCTTGCCGACGATGCGCAGGCAGCCGAGCGCGATCGTGGTCGCCGGCATGGCGCGGCCCGCCGAGTCGAGGCCGACGAGCGCACCCCTGAAGATGCGGACGTTGGCCTTGATCGGATACGTGCCGCGGGCGGGCGAGGAGCCCGCAAAAGGCGTGAGGCGTTCCTGGGCGAGGGCGGTCATTGGGCGGCTCCGGCGTTGCGAGCGCGGATGCCCGCGCGGGTGGCGAGGTAGACGTTCGGGTCGATACCCTTGGCCTTGCACTTGGCTCGCTCGGCGGGCGTCAGCCCGTCGGCAGCGTCGTCGGTCGGTGGCACGACGCGCGCGACCGGGCGGGCCGCCGTCATGGCCGCCACACGAGCGCGAAGCTCGGCGATGGGCTCGCCCATGAGGCGCGGGACGAGCGTGCCGGTCGCGAGGCCGGACGTCGCCGGGGTCTCCGCGCCGACCTTTACGAGGCTGGCCACGAGGGCCTTGCGCTCGGTGAGCTCGAGGACGGCTCGGTCACGCGCGACCGCGGCCTCGCGCTCCTCGACGCCGACCGCAAGGGCCGACCGGCGCGCCATCTCCGCGATGGCCTCGCCCGGATCCGACACGCCGGTGAGCGCGAGCGCGGCGCGGCCGAGGGCGGCGAGCGCATCCTCGCCGGGCGCGACCACGACGCGAGCAGCGGGCATGGGCTCCGCGGCGGGCTCCTCGGCGGCCGGCTCTTCCGCCGCGGGCTCCTCGGCCTCGGCCTCGCCGCCGAGGGCGGACGCGAGCAGACGGTTGAGCAGCTCGAGAGCGCCCTTCGCATCCTTCGCCGTGATGATCTTGAGGCCCTCGAGGGCGAGCTTCGGGTCGAGCATGTTCTCTTTCTCCTGAGCCTTTGCGGCCCGAACCTTTGCCGTCGAGCGGTCGATCGCGACCAGCGCGGCCCGCGCGTACATGGCCTCGTCGGGCGTGCCCTTCGCCTTGATGAGCGCCTCGGCGAGCGCCCACACGACCTGCTCCTCGTGCGCGATCTCCGCCGGGCTCGACGTGCCGAACGCCGCAAAGTGCAGGTGGAGCAGCTCGTGCACCACCGTCTCGACGACCTGCTTTACAGCCTGCTCGGCGGTCGCGCCGTCGGGCGGGGTAGCGGGGTCGCGAATCACGATGGTCGCCACCTTCGCGTCGACGGTCGGGTAGCAGAGGCCCCACACCGGACGCCCGCGCGAATCGGCGAGGTCCGGCGCGTAGGACACGTCGAGGCGCCAGTCCAGGAGCCGAAGCTCCCGCTGGTAGTGGGCCACCAGGGCGGCGAGGTCGGGGGCGACCGGAGCCGCGACGGCAGCGCGCTCGGCCACCGGCCGGGCATGCGCGTCACGTCTCATTCGCGTCTCAACCGCCATGTGAGAGGCGTAGCCCATTCTAAATTGAGACGCAAGAGAGACTTGACGTGCTACGAAAAACCATGGCCAGAGCCCCGAAGCGCGCGCAGAAAATCCGCAAAGCTGGAGAATTTTCGACCTCGGCTAAGGGCGAGAAGCGGCCGCCGTCCGGCTCGGGGCTCCTCGAGGGGTGGACCGTCGAGCAGATTTACGCGGCGCGCTCCGCCCAGATGCGCGGCCAGTTCCGACTCGCCGCCGACATGGCCGACGCCATGCGCACGGACGACGCGCTGTTCACGGCCTACGGAAACCGGCTCGCTCCCCAGCGCTCGATCGCCGTGACGATGCGGCCCGCATCCGAGAAGGGCAAGGCGGTCTCAATCTCCGAGGAGGCCGCTTCCCTCTACGGCGCGGGCGGGATCGCCCTCACCATGGCGACCCGGCTCAACGTCCACGGGTGCCTCGTCAACCACGGCGTCGCCTTCCTTCGCCTCACGCGGCAGGCGCGCGACGACGGCTCGCGCGTCGACCTCTACGCGAACCTTTGGCCCATCCGTCACGTCCGGTGGGACGAGTACAAACGCGGGTACTTTACACGCATCGAGAACGCCGACGGGTCCTTCGCCGGCGGCGAGGTCGAGATCGTCCACGGCGATGGCGAGTGGATCATCGTGGCCGTCTGCGAGCACGAGCCGTGGAAGTACGGCGCGATCGTCGCGGCCGCGGTGATCTGGGCGCGGCACGCGTGCGCCTCGACGGACTGGACGATGGGCTCGGCGACCCACGGCAACGCGAAGCCGATCGGGACGCTGCCGGAGGGGATGGCGCTGGAGGCCTCGGAGGGCGTGCTCACCCGCGAGGCGGGGGGCTTCCTTGAGCTGCTGCAGGCCATCGCCACCGCCCAGGCGCCGACGGGGATCAAGCCCTTCGGCTCGACCATCGAGTACCTGGTCAACAGCTCCCAGGCCTGGCAGGTGTGGAAGGAGCTCGTGCTCGTCGCCGAGAAGGCGGCCGCGCGCATCTACCTCGGCACCGACGGAACCCTCGGGGCCGCCGGCGGCGCGCCGGGCGTCGACATCGCCGCGCTCTTCGGCGTCGCGTCGACCATCGTGCAGGGCGACCTCGAGACGATCGAGGCGGCGCTCGCGACCGGGCTCCTCGACGTGTGGACGGCGATCAACTTCGGCGACTCGACGCTCGCGCCGGAGCTCCGCTACCAGATCCCTCGGCCCGAGGAGGAGGGCGAGGTCGAGGCGCTCGGCAAGCGCGAGGGCTTGTTCTTCGACGCGCTCGACCGCGCGCGGGCGCTCGGCCTCATCATCGACCAGCCGTGGATCGACGAGTGCGCGGCGCGGTACCGCGTGACCGCGCCGAGGCTGCCCGAGCAGCAGACGAAGGCGCCGGCGTTCGCGCTCGCGCCGACCGACGTCATTCGCTGGCTCACCCCGAACGAGGTGCGGGCCACGGGCGGCGCGACCGCCCTGGCGAACCCGGACGGCACCGTTCACCCGGACGGGGCGATCCCGATCGGCGTGCTCGACGCGCGCGACGAGGCGGCGAAGGCCGCGGCTGCGCTCCCCCCGGCCCACGCCGACCAGCAGGGCTAAGGCGTCCACCCGTTGATTCGCGCCCTCTCCGCTGCCTCGAACTCGTCGCGGCGCCGTCGCTCCTCGGCCGCTTCTTCGCTCCTCTTCGCGTCGGCGGCAGCTTGCGCGCGCGCAGCCGCGCTGCGTTGCCACCTCTTTCGATCGGCAGTCCGCATGGCTGCCAGCGCTTCCGCGACGGCCCCATAGCGGTCGGGGTAAGCCGCTACCACCACGGCCCCGGCTGCCCGGCGCTTCTCGACTTCGGCAACCGCAAGCACCTCGGGAAAGACCTCGGGGAGACCACTGCCCGGCGCGTTCGGCGCGAAGAATACCCGGATGACATAACCCTCAAGTGAGCCATCAAGCGTCCTCGCCGATCGCTGCGCCTCCCCCATGCGCGCACGACGTGCCCTCTCTTCACGCTCCGCCTGCTCCTTCGCCTGCCGTTGCCTCTCTGGCTCGCCTTCTTGCCAGACGCGAGCGCGCCACGCTGCGCCCGCCGCCTGCCTTTCCTCGGGCCCGCACAGCGTCCAGCGAGACCGCACGCTTACCCCGTTGTTCGAGCAGAGCTCTACCTCCCCAACAGGGCGAATGGTGCCTAGCCCAGCAAGCCTCATGAGCGACGTCCCGACGCGATGCGGGCTCGTCTTCGTGAGTTTCACAAGCTCCGCAAAGGTCGCCGTTTCGTGCTTGCACACGACAGCCCACACGGGACGGTCGCGCCCCGTCGGCCTGTCGTTCGCAGCGCGGATCTCCACCGGTGGTGATGGGTCAAGCACCACCCCGCACCCCCAAAGGTCCGCGTCCTGCTCGGGCACCGTGTACGGCTCCAGCTTCATCGATGCCATCATAGCTCAAGCTCCTCAGAGCGCCGCGGGGAACGCCGTGGGCGGCAGCTCCGTCGCGTAGACGGCCTCACCCTCGCGCACCGGCCGGCACGCGCAGGCGGCCGTCACCCTCTCCGGCGGCGGCCGGTTCGCTTCGGCGAATCGGTCGTGGTCGATGGTCATATCGTCCTTCCTCTCCCACGCGCGCCCACGAGCATCGACGTCAGCGCCGCCCCGCGCGTGGGCTTCATCAGCTCCCGTTGCGCCGTCATGATCCCCCGCGTCCCGCCCGAGTGATCCACCCGCTCCGTCGCCAGCCCGAGGAGCTCCACGACGCCGTGCACGAGCGCGTCGAGGTCGCCGGGCGACACCACCCGCGGGCCGTCCACCCACGTCGTGAGCGTGGTCTCGAGCGAGGCGAGGTTGGCGCCCGCGACGTGCCACACGCGCCCGCGCTCGTAGGCCGTCGTGACGGGCTTCGCGCGGTCCGACTTGTCCCGGCGCGCGTACACCTCGCGCACGTAGATCACGCGCGGGTTGTGCGGCGGCGTCGCCTGATCCTTCGCGAGCACCACGACGCCGATCCCCTTGTCGCCGACCTCGGCGCGGATGTTCTGGGCCACGAGCTCGCCGCCCTTGTTCGTCTCGACGACGACGCAGTCACACCGGCCGCCGAGGTAGAGGTCGATCACGAGCGCGCCCCACACGCGCGCCGTGTGCCGGCCCGAATGGTCCGCGATCACGTAGGCCATGCGGTCGGCGCCGAGCCCGAGGTCTGCGATCCCGGTCGTGTCCGAGCCGGCCTTACTGGTCGTCGCCGGGTCGACTGAGATCACGCGGCGGAGGTACCGCGCGGGCGCCGCGCGCCGGCGCTCACGGAGCAGCTCCAACGTCACCGTAACCGCCTCGTCTGACTCGAGGCTCATCTCGCCGTCAAGCTCCTCGCGTCCTGCCGTCGTGCCCTCGAACTCCTCGATCAGCGCGCGCACGGCCGCGGGCGCTAGGTGCGCGTAGTTCTCGCGCATCGACCCGCGCACGACGACGTTCGCCACGGGGTCACGCTCCGCCATACGCAGGAGCCGGCGCAGGATGGGGTGCCCGGCCTTCGGCGTCGCGTCGACGATCATGCGCGCGCGGCCCTTCCGCGTCGCGAATCGAAAGTTGATGTAGGCCTCCTCGCGTGTTGCCGTCGGCCAGCTTTGCAGCTCGGAGAGCCAGCAAAGATGCAGGTTCTTCGAGCGGATGTTCTGCGGCGCCTCCGGCGTGTACGCGTAGGCCACGGCGCCGTTCGGCCACACGAGCTTAGCCTCGCCGTCGATCCACTTCGGAACGAAGCGCGGCGGGCTCGCCTCGATGAGCCCGAGCACGTTGACGTCGTACGTCTTCACGTCGTTCTGCGCGGCCATGCCCATCTCGCGCACCTCGCCGCGCTCGAGCATGCTCACGATGGCGGGGGCCGCGGCGGCCGTCTTGCCCCACCCTCGAGCGGTGAGAAAGATCCAGTTGAGCCACGCGCCCGCCGGCGGGAGCTGCGCAGGGCGCGCCCAGTGCCCCTCCCACATGTGCCCGAGCGCCGCGAGCTCCACATTGCTCAGCGCCTCGTGACTCTTCGCTAACGCGGCGCGCGCGCCGTCCGGCCCGAGCGCGGCGAGGAGCCGCTCGATCGTCTTGACGCGCGGGCTCTGTTCGCTCACGGCGCGGGCCTCAGGATCGCGGCGTTCGCGATGATGTTCTCGAGCGTCTCGAGGTCGAGGAGCTTCGCGCGCTCGGCCGCGGCGCGGATGTCGATCGCTTCGTTCGGGTCTTCCACCGGCGGCGGGGCGATCTTCCGCCGGTGCTCCTCGATGCTCACGAGGAGCCGCCCAAAGCTCGCGAACGCGCTGAAGTCCCCTGCAAGCTCAGCGACGCGGAGCGCCGCGCTTGCCCGAGCGTGGAGCCCGGCGAGCGCGCTCTCGTCCGCGTCGTCGGGCACCTCGTCGGGGAGCGCCGGGGCGGCCTTCGCTGCCTCGACGATGGCGTCCGCGAGCGCGTGGGCGGCGGCTGATTTCATGAGAGCCACTGTTCCTTGACCGCGCGCGCGACCACTTCGGCCATCTTGGGCGGGACGCTCATGCCGATCAGGTACTTCAGGATCTTCGGACTCTTCGCCTCGTAGTCGTCAGGGAAGGAGCCGAGACGGATCCACTCGCGACCGGCGAACGTTCGGCACTCGGCCCAGTGCGTGAAGGCACCATCTCCCGCGGTCAGCGTCCGAACTGGCGTCGTGCCCTGCGCCTTCATGTGATTCCAAAGGATGCCGCTGTCGCCTTGCGCCTCCCTCGTGTCCCGGTACGAGTTGCCCGGCACCGTGAGCGGCCACCACTTTAGGTCGTTGTTTCCCGGCTTCGTCTCGACGCGCTCCGCTTCGGTCAGTACGATATCCGACAGTGCTTCGATGGCGGAGACCGGCGCGGAGTCCGCGACGATCGTCAGCTTCCGCGCCGGTGCATCGTCACGTTGCGCGCAGAAGAACACGCGGTCACGTCGTTGCGGAACGCCGCAGCGGGAGGCGTCAATATAGAAGAGTTGGGGCCTGTAGCCGATGGCGCGAAGGCGCGAGAAGATGAGTTTCACGTAACCCTTCGACTGGCCTCCGACCATGCCACGAACGTTCTCCGCGATGATGACGCGCGGGCGCACCTTCTCCGCGAGGTCAAGGAAGTCGAAGAACAGATCGTCAAGGACCTGCGCCGCCTGCCCTTCGCGAAAGTGCTTCTTCTTTCCCCATGCCTTCTCGCGGAGACCCGACTCGGAGAACGTCGAGCAAGGCGGCGAGCCGTCGAGCAGGTCTACCCCGAAGGCCGACGGCGGAAGTTGGTCCGCAAGATCCTTAATCGGGCAAAGCCGGTACTCGGGCGGGTGAAGGTTCCGCTTGTAGTGCCACGCCATCTCAGGATCGATGTCGTTCGCGAGCACGACATCGTAACCCGCGCGCTTGTAGCCCATGCTGGAGCCGCCGCCGCACGAGAAGGTCGTGAGTACCTTCGGTCCGTTCGGATGCGCTGGGAGGTCTCTCAGGAGCCATGCGTGAGGGTTCATTCGTTGAACTCGAAATGGCACTTGGGGCACCGGTGCGCGAACTCGTAAGCGTCAGGGTCAAGCTCGCGCGCGCCGTTCTCTTCGTACTCTCGCGGCTCTTTCCCCCTCAGCGCCGCGAGCAGCTCCTCGGTCCCCTCCTCCGCTCCGCGCCCCACGTCCTCGAGGAGCGCCGCAAGCTTCTGCGCGTCCCGCCCGGCGAGGTCTCCCACCGCGTCGAAGGTCGCCAGCGCCTTCGCGGCCTCGGCTCGCGACAGGTCCGTCACGAGCACCGGGATGGCCTGCCCCCGCAGCTCCTCGGCTCGCATGTGGCCGTCGACGAGCTGGAGCGGCCCATCGTAGCCGGCGAGCCACGCGGCAAAGTCCTGCGAGCTCCTGAGCGCCGCGCGGGCCATGTCATCGGGCACCCACGCGAGGACGGCGCCGATGATGCCCACCTCGGCGAGCAGGCCCTTGAGGACCTTCCGCTGCCGCGCGTCGTGAACGCGGAAGTTCTCATCAGCGGCGCGGAGCCTCGAGCCTGGCACGCGAGCGAGCCCGCGGATTCTGTCGACGATCATAGGGTCACCTCTCGGAGTGCTCGGGCTACCGCAGCCGCGGCGTCAGGATGGATCGCAAGCGAAGAAGCGATAGCGGCCTGAATGCGGCGCCAGACCGGAGAGCGGGCCAGGAGCGCGTCGACTTGGCGCTCGGCCGCGCTCAGCGCCGCGCCCGCGTCGGGCGCCATGGGCACGGGCGGCGCCTCCTCGGGAGGCTCCACGAGCTTCGGAGCCTCGACCAACGCCGCGGCGCGCTCAGCCTGGACGCCGGGGCGGAGCTCCTCGAGCCTCCTCGCGATGGTTCGGTGGCTGGCGGTGCATCCTGCCGCCGCGAGCCGAGCGTGGATCGCCTTGCTGCCTAGCCCGCGAGCGGCAAGGGCACGCATCTGCGCTTCCACTTCGGGTGCCAGTTGGGTGCGGGGAGGTGCCATATCAGTGCTTTCTATGCCACATCAGGGCCAGGCCATGTGGCATTCGTGCTGTTTTTTGTAAAATCCCGAGCGAGAGACCACTCCGCGCACCGGGTACCCCCTCCCATACCCCTCTCGCCACCGGGGCCCCCTCCCGCGCGCCGGCAACGCGCGTGCCAGCGCCCAGCCGGCAACGCGCGTGCCAAGCGGACGCAGCCTAGCGCCGGCAACACGCGTGCCAACGCGCGCCATTCGCCCCTCACCATTCCGGCCCCCTAGCTGCCCCGTGGACGCGTCCGCGCATGCATGCCGCCTCTGCCACCGTCCACGGGCAGCCGCAGCCTCTCAGGCCAGCCCAGGCGGCAAGGCGGGCCATCCCCGGGTGCGACCGTGGGAGGCCCCGCAGGACCGCCGAGAGCCACGTCACCGCCTCGCGGCGCGAGCGCCTTCGCGCCGGCGTCACGAGATGCCCCCGAGCGCGAGCTGCCGCCGGGGAGGCGCGGCGAGCTCCGCGGCCTGCACCGCGCAGCGGCACGGCGCGAACCTGCACGGCAGCGCGCAGGCCCGGGCGAGGTCCGCCCAGATGATGGCCTCGCGCTCGCAGCGGTCGCAGCAGACCACGCCGAGGCTTGGCGCGTGCCCGCAGCCCGGCGCGCTCACCGCGGCCCCCTGCGCCCGAGCGCGTAGAGCACCGTCGTGTGGTCGACGCCGACCATGCGCGCGGTCTCGCTCGCCGAGAGGGCCCAGGTGTCGCGCAGCACGCGGATCCACTCGTACCGCGCTGCGAGCGCCGGGGCCGTGCGCCTCGAGCGTGCAGCCTCGGGGGTGACCCCGTGCCGAGCCGCGCAGCGGGCAAGAAGGCCGTCGACGAGCGCGAGCGTCGCGGGCGAGTACTGGTCGCGCGGGCTCGGCTCGCGGGGCGGCACGACCCGGATGCCGCTCTCGCGGTCGGCGTCCACCTCGCGGCGGAGCCCAGCGGTTGGCAGCCACGGCGCGAGACCGCCGAGCATCGTCAGCGGGCG
>JADKKK010000025.1 GCA_016720545.1 Myxococcales bacterium | reverse complement strand
GGGCGATCTCCTGGTCACGAGCGGCAAGGGCAAGTGGTTCCCCAAGGGCCTGCCCGTGGCGAAGGTGACAAGGGTCGTCAAGCGCGAGCCCGGGCGCGACCAGGAGATCGAGGCCCAGCCCACCGTGAACTTCTCGCGGCTCGACGCCGTGCTCATCCTCGTCACGCCACCGGACGACGAGGAGAAGGCGGACAAGGCGCCGAAGGGGAAGGCGAAGCCGTGAGGTTTACGGCGTTCTTCGGCGCGGGTCTCGGCCTGCTCCTCCTGCAGTCGAACCTCTTCCGCGCGATCGTGGTGGCGGAGCGGGTGCTCTCGTCGCTCCTCTTGTGGCTGCACCTCTCCGATCACGAGGTACTGCCTGGCTTTCGTGCGGAACAAATGCTGCCGCTCGTGATCTACATGGGCGTCCACGAGTACTCGCTGGCCCGCGGCGCGGCGGTCGCCTTCGCGCTCGGGTACTTCACCGACCTCGTCGGCATCGCGCCCGTGGGGCTCTACACCTTCACCTACGTGGCGACCTTCGTGCTAGCGCGCGCCGCGGGAGTGCGCTTCGCCGCGCAGACGCGGTGGATGCAGGTGGTGCTCGCGCTCGTGTTCTCGCTCGTCCACTCGGTGATGGTCGTCATTCTCGTGGCCATCTTCTGGAAGGAGCGCGACGGCTGGATGCCGCGCATGATCGCGCCGATGGCGCTGCCGCACGTGCTCGCGACCAGCATGACGGCGCCGATCGTCTTCCGGCTCGCGCAGCGCATCCACGTGGGCACGCAGAACGCCCTGCGAGAGGGCGCTCCGCCATGAGCGATCGCCTCGTACCGCGCTCGGACGTCGGCGAATTTCGCAAACGTTACCAGTACATGGCACTGTTCGCGTTCCTGGCGTTCCTGACCATCGCCGTGCGGCTCTTCCAGCTCCAGGTGATCGAGGGCGGCGACTACGCGGCGCGCGCCCACGAGAACGTCATCCGGAGAGTTACGCTCCCGACCACCCGAGGCGTCGTGCGCGACGCCTTCGGGCGCGTGCTCGCGTCGAGCCGGGGCGCGTTCAACGTCTACATCGTGCCCGGCCGGGTGATGCCGAGCGCCCGGCCACCGCGGCGCTGGGGGAAAGACGAGCGCGACTCGTTCCCCCTCATCGCCGACACGCTCCGGCTGAACCCCGACGAGCGCGCGCGCCTCACCGCGCGCATCCGTGAGGCGTGCAAGACCGACGAGGACAAGTCCCCTTGCTGGCACAGCATCCTCGTACGCGAGGACGTGCCGCGCGACATCGTCGCAGAGATGAAGCAGCACGCGTGGGAGCTCGTCGGCAGCAGCGTGCTGAGCGCGCCGGTGCGCCTCTACCCCTACAAGAACCTAGGCTCGCACCTGCTCGGCTACGTGGCCCAGGTCGACGCGGAGACGCTCTCGAAGTTCCGGCCGGACGACTACAAGTCGATGAGCGCGGAGGACCGCGCGAAGGTGAACCCGCTCGGTTACGCGCCCGGCGACACGCTCGGCGCCACGGGCATCGAGCGCAGCTGGGAGGCCTATCTGCGCGGCCAGCGTGGCTGGGAGAAGCGCGTCGTCGACGCCCGCGGTCGCTACCGAACGGGCCCAGACGCCGAGCGCCTGCTCGACGCGCCGAAGCGTCAAGAGCCCCTCGCCGGCCGGGACCTACGGCTCACGATCGACATGGAGCTCATGCTGGGCATCGAGAAGGCCATGCGCAACGAGGTCTCCGGCGCGGTCGTGGTGGTCGACGTCCGGACAGGCCGACTGCTCGCGATGTACTCGAAGCCCGACTTCGATCCGAACGATCTCTCCGGCGGCGCGGGTCGCGAGCGCGTCCGCGAGACGTTCAACAAGCTCTACAACGACTCGCTGCGCCCCATGCTCGACAAGACCATGAGCGGCGCCTTCCAACCAGGGTCCACGTTCAAGCCCTTCTCCGCGCTCGCCGCGCTGGAGGCCAAGCTCGTGAACCCGGCCGAGAGCGAGCGCTGCGACGGCTTCCTGCTCTACGGCCGCCGCGTCTTCCGCTGCTCGCACGTCCACGGGCGCGTGAACATGCACGGGGCCATCGCCCAGTCGTGCAACGTCTACTTCTACAAGCTGGGCGAGACGGTCGGCATCGATCGGCTCGCGCACATCGGCGCGGAGTTCGGCCTCGGGCAGAAGACCGGCCTCGGCATCAACCCGGAGGCCCAAGGCCGCGTGCCTACGCGGTCATGGTACGCGCTGCGCTACCACGGGCAGTTCCGGATCGGCTACACGCTCAACTCGGCGATCGGCCAGGGCGCGACCACCGTGACGCCGCTGCAGCTCGGGCTCGCCTACGCGGCGATCGCGAACGGAGGCACGGTCTACACGCCCCAGGCCGTCCGCGCGATCGAGTCGTCCGAGGGGGCGGTGCTCCAAGACTTCCCGCCGCGTGTGCGGCAGCGCGCGCGCGTCACGCCGGCGAACCTCAAGCGCGTGACCGAGGCGCTCTACGCGGTCGTCAACGAGGAGCACGGCACCGCGTTCCCCGTGCGCGACACGTCGCTCGACATGGCCGGCAAGACCGGCACGGCGCAGACCGGGTACGTGGCGACGGGCAAGGACGACGCGAAGAAGGCCTGGTTCCTCGCGAAGGACCACGCGTGGTTCGCCTCGTTCGCGCCCTACAAGTCGCCGGAGGTCGCGGTCATCGTGCTCGTCGAGCACGGCGGCTCGGGCCCCACGATCGCCGCCCCCATCGCCGTGAAGGTGGTCCGCGAGTACACCCGGCTGCGCGCGCTCCGTTCGGGCAAGCCTGCGCTCGTCGGACCCGCGCCGCCGAAGCCGCGCCCCGCCGCCGCACCGACCCAGCCGCTCACGCCGGACCTGCCCTCGCCGGCGCCCGCGCAGGAAGACCCGGCCGATCCGCTCCCGCCCCCCACCCCGGTGGTGCCGACGGTGCTCCCGCCGGACGAGGCGCCACCGTGAGCGACACCGCCACCACCACCACCACCACCACCACCACCACCACCACCGCCACCACCACCACCCACCACCACCACCACCACCACCGCCACCACCACCGCCACCACCACCCGCACGACCGGAGGGACAGCGCCATGATGCGAGACTGGGGCCTGTCGAACCGAGGGTCGGCGCAAGCGCGCGAGCACTTCGACTGGACGCTCTTCCTGGCGAGCTCGATGCTCGCCGTGGTCGGCGTCATCAACCTCTACTCGGCCACGAGCGCCGCGCGCGCCGCGCTCTCGGACATCTACATACAGCAGATCTATTGGCTCGTGCTCGGCGGCATCTTCGCGACGATCGTTTGCGTCGTGGACTACCGCCACTACGAGCGCCTCGGCTACCTGCTCTACGCCCTCGGCATCGTGCTGCTGCTGCTCGTGTTCATCCTCGGGAAGGACATCCGCGGGAGCTCGCGATGGATAAACATTGGGAGCTTCAGCTTCCAGCCGAGCGAGTTCACGAAGATCTTCCTCATCATCGCGCTCGCGAAGTACCTTCACGACGACCCCAAGAGCGAGGGGCGGACGCTGGGAGATCTCCTCGTGCCGGCGCTCATCGCCGCCGTGCCGACGCTGCTCGTGCTGAAGCAGCCCGATCTCGGCACCGCGCTCATTCACGGGCTCATCTTCACGACCATCTGCCTGCTCACCCGCATCA
Organism: Myxococcales bacterium; assembly: GCA_016720545.1. NCBI lineage: Bacteria > Pseudomonadati > Myxococcota > Myxococcia > Myxococcales > Myxococcales bacterium. Next base: position 53,268 of record JADKKK010000025.1, on the reverse strand, counting down.
AGTGGCGGAGCGTCGTGCAGCTCGTGCTCGGGGTCGGCGTCGCGCTCCCCCTCGCGTGGGCGTACGGCATGAAGGACTACCAGAAGAAGCGCATCACCACGTTCTTGAACCCCGAGGAGAACCTGCTCGGCTCGGGCTGGCACGCCCACCACGCGCGCGTGGCCATCGGCGCGGGCGGCGTCACGGGGCAGGGCTTCATGAAGGGCACCCAGAACCAGTTTCACTTCCTACCCGACCAGCACTCCGATTTCCCCTTCGCCGTGTACGCGGAGGACTGGGGCTTCCTGGGCGGCGTCTTCTTGGTGTTCCTCTACGCCTTCCTCGTGCTGTGGGCGATCCGAGTGGCCTCGTCGGCGAAAGACCGCTTCGGCGCGGTGCTCGCGATCGGGTGCGGCGCGCTCATTTTCTGGCACGCGGTCTTCAACCTCGGGATGGTGACGGGCCTCCTCCCGGTCGTCGGCGTGACCCTCCCGCTCTTCTCCGCCGGCGGCTCGAGCGTGCTCACCATCATGATGTCGCTCGGCCTGCTGATGAACGTGTCGATCCGGCGCCACGCCACCACGGGCGGGCTCATGTAAGCCCTCGACTCGGGCTTCACCACCGGGCGCGGGAGGGCGCACGCGGGCGCCAGCGACGCGGCCGACGCAAGGTCAGGGCTTCTTCAGCTCGCCCCAGACCGCCTGCGCCAGCGCGCAGTTGTTCACCTGCCGCTGCATCGCCGCGCGGGTCTCGGGGTCGGTCATGGCGTGCTCTCCGGCCATGAAGAACCGCCCCTCGGCGGTGCGGCGGAGGCGCGCGAGCACCTCTCGCGTCTTCAAGCTCACGAGCACGACGCGCGCGGGGTGGGACGTGGTCTGCAGCTGCTCGACCGTGGGGACCCCGCCGTCGGCCTCGGCCTTCGCCTCCGGCGTGTCCTCGTCGAGGACCAAGAGGAAGAAATGGGCCCGCCTCACGATCTCGATCGCGAGCGGCAGCTCGGTGTTCTGGGCCTTCTCGTACTGCTGGCGGAACACGCGGAGGCGCATCTCGTTGTCCGCGGACTTCACCTCGGACACCCAGCGGTCCTCGAGCACCCGCGCCGCCGCGTACGCCTGACGCAGGTTCCAAGGTCTGTCCTCGGCGGCGCCCGCGTCCGCGCTCGGCGCCCGGCCGCCCTTCAGGAGGCAAGCGGAGAAGCCATCCTTCTGGGAGTCCTCGGCGGCGCGGCGCAGCGTCGCCGCGTCGGCCGCCTGGGCGAGGCGAAGGCGAAGGTAGATGCCCGGGAGGGCGCGGAAGTCCCACGTCGCGGCCTCGGGCTTCACGAGGTCACCGGCGTACGGCTCCCGCGCGTTCTCGAGCGCGATGCCCTCGACGAGGTCGCGCACCGGGCCCCACTCCTTGCCGACGGTCACGGCGGCCGCGCGCTGCTTGCTCAGCAGGTCACTGCGCGCCGCGTCGAGCTCGCGGTTCGAGGTGAGGTACGCGGCGATGATGACCGCGAGGACCCCGCCGCCGACGAGCAGGAAGAAGGCCGACGTGGGCTTCCCGAACTTGCGAGCCATGCGCTCCTCGCGCATGACCGCGACCGATTTGAGTCCGCGCTCTACCATCACGCCTCCATGCCGCGCCGCGGGGGAGGGGCGCCCACGGCGGGCGCCGCTCCAAACAGAAACAGCCGCCCGGGAGACCGAGCGGCTGCCTGGTCGAGGGCGCCAGCGAGGGCGCCCGCCGACTACTTCTCCTTCGGGATCATGTTCACCATGAAGCTCACGTTTGGGTAGCCCGAGAAGGCCGCCGTCTGGAAGACGCTCTTCACGACGATGGCGGGCACATCCTGGTCGATCTGGAGGACGACCACGCCCGGGAACTCCTTGTTCGGGTGGAGCTGTTTCCAGAGCTCGCGCTTGCCCTTCAGCACGTTGAAGAGCTCGTCGATGCGTTGGAGGCGCTTGGAGTCCTCGATCGCGCGGGTGTTCCCCGCGAGGTTGCCGTCGACCAGGATCTGGCTTCCGGCGATCGCGACGAGCGGCGCGTCGATCATGTCGAGCGTGTTCTCCGCCTTGGGCAGCGTGACGCCCTTCGCGACCGTGGTCTCGCCCGACGCGGAGAACGTCATGAGGAGGAAGACGACGGTGACCACGAGGAAGTCGATCATGCTCGTGAGCGACAGCGCCGCCGCGATCGAGCGCTTGCCCCCGCCCGTCACCTTGTGCTGGACGAACTTGAGGGGGATGAAGTGCATCAGGCGTCGGCCTGGTTGTGCGATGGTCATGCCAGTCTCCTCAGTTCACCGCGAACGTGACGTTGAACGCGGGCACCTTCTCGGCCTTGCCGCCAACGGTGTAGTCGCGCTTCGCCTTGTAAATCGCGTCGATGGCGCCAACGAGGTAGACGTACTGGGTCTCGTTGTCGGTGTGCAGCACGGCCTGGTCGAACTTCTTGTCCGAGCCCTCGCGGTGCGTGCCGGTGGTCTTCCACTCGGCCTCGATCTTCGCCGCCAGCTCGGGATAGCGGACCACCTTGGTGGAGCCTTCCTTCTGGACGTTGTCCTTGCGGGGCACGTCGGTGGTGTTCACCACCGTGCCGCCCTGCTTCCACACGAGCTTGAAGTTGTTCGGGTCGTTCATATGAACGTGGAGCTGCTTCTCGGGCTCGACGGTCACTTGCTCGTCCGGTCGCGGCGGGCCGGGCACCTGCGCGTCCGCGTTCAAGCGCGCCATCTGCGACCAGACGGCCGTGATGAGGAGGAATGAAATCGTGACCATCAAGAGGTCGATGAACGGAATCATGTTGACCTCCGAGTCCATCGCTCGTCGGCCTTTTCCGCCCCCACCGCCTACGTCTACGCCTGCCATGATAACTTCTCCACCGATTCGAGTTCGAGGCGAAGGCCCGCGGACACCCCGCGGACCCCCGGCTCACCAGCTGGCCTGGCTACGAAACTCCGCGTCGAGACGACGCGCCTCGGCGCTCACGCGCTGAGGTTGACCTTCTGGCGGTTCGTGACCACGAGGTTGAGCACCTGGACGCTCGCCTCGTTGATGTCGTCCTCGAGCTGCTGGGTCTTGCCGTTGAGCACGGCGAACCCGATGAGGCCCATGAGGGCGACGATGAGGCCGAACGCGGTGCAGTTCATGGCCTCGCTGATGCCTTCCGCGAGGATGCGGGCCTTCTGGCTCGGGTCCACGCTCTCGCCGGAGACGGCGCCGAAGCTCGTGATGAGGCCGGCGACGGTGCCGAGGAGGCCCGTGAGCATCGAGAGGTTCGCCATGAGAGCGAGGTAGCCGGTGCGCTTCGCGATCTTGGGGATCTCGCGGAGGGCGGCCTCGTCCATCGCGGCCTGGACCTCTTCGTCGGGGCGGTTCACCTTGACGAGACCCGCCTGGACGATGCGCGCGAGGGGCGCGTTCGCGGCCGAGCACATCTTGACGGCCTTCGCCACGTCACCCGCGAGGATGCACTTCTGCATCGTGGCGAGGAAGACGTCCTTGTTGATGGACGATCCATACAAATAGATGGCGCGCTCGATGATGATGCCGATCGTCACCATGGACCAGAAGAGGATGACCCACATCATCTTCCCGCCCTCTTGAAAGTGCTTCCACATGCCAGCCATCTGAATCCTCCACTCGGGGCGGCGACCGCCGTTGCTTGAGCGCGACACTGCGGCGCGACTCACTGGTTCGACCTGCTAGAACGACCACGCGTACTTCGGTAGCGTCCGGCGCGCGGACGATATCTGAACCCCCCGACACGACGCAAGCCTCACGTTGGGTGAGACACACATTGGTCGGGAGGCGCGCAGAATTGCCGCTAGGACGCCTCCCGTCAAACAGAACTTTGGAAAAATATCAGGTACATGCCGTCTTCGAGGGGGGGCGAAAAATTACAGCGCTCATGCTGAATGGACGTCCAGCGACGTCGCGGCGGGGGCGCCGCGTCAGGTTGAAGGACCGGCGCCTCGGGCCGTCGGGCCCCGCTCCGCGAGAGGTCGTCGGCCCCATCAGAGCGGCCCCACCCGGAGGGCGCGAGCGTTTGGGGAGGAGCGGGCTTTTCGTTTGCTGAGGCGTTGACTTCGCCGATCCAAGCCTTGTATCGTCGCGAAGATTAGGGCGTGAGCGCGGTCGTTCACGGTCCGTGGTGTCGTAGGTTTCCGTGGTTTCGCTTCGGCGATTCGGTATGTTGGTTCGCGAGTCTGCGCTGAGGCTGTCCTACGGCACGGAGCCGTCGGCGCGACGCGCGAAGGTATAGAAAGGAGCATCGGGGATGTTCGTTGTCCTTCTGAGTGAAGGTAAGGCCGCAGCATCGGGCAGCGGCGGCTTGATGGAGGCGTTCAAAGAGAACCCCGTCTTCCTGTCGTTCAACCTGGTGGTGAGCGCCATCGTGCTCGCGGTCGTCGTCGAGCGCGCCGTGTTCCAGCTCGGTAAGTACCGGGTCAACTCCAAGGAGTTCTTCGCGCAGATCAAGAAGCTCGTCACCGCGGGCAATATCGATCGCGCGATCAAGCTCTGCGACGCGGGCGATTTCCCGACGCTGCAGCTCGTGAAGGCCGGCCTGACCAGCGCGAGCAAGGGTCCGGACGAGATCGACGCGGCGATGAGCGAGAAGATCAGCGACCTGAAGCCCGCGGTGGAGAAGCGCATCGGCTCTCTCTGGTCGCTGGCCAACATCGCGACCCTCATCGGTCTGCTCGGCACCGTCGTTGGCCTCATCCACACGTTCGCCGCCGTCGCCGATCCCAACCTGTCCGCCGCCGATCGCCAGCGCGTCCTCGCGAACGGCATCGCGGAGGCCATGTACAACACGGCGATGGGCCTCGGCATCGCGGTCACGTGCATGATCGCGCACCTGGTGCTCCACCAGCGCGCGAAGAACATCACGCACGACCTCGAGGCGACCCAAGAGCGCGTGTTCAACCTGCTCACGATCCAGACCCGCTCTGGGAACTACTGACCGAGGCCCACCATGGCGGAGGTCCCCGAAAAGCTAAGCGCGTCGCAGCGTGCGAAGGTGCGCCGCCTCTCTCAACCGAAGGAGCTTGCTCCTGACGAAGAGGGTGGCGAGCTCAACATCGTCCCGTTCCTCGACATCGTCACGAACGTTCTCATGTTCGTGCTCGCGACGATCTCCGTGACGTTCACCGCGACTATCGACAGCTATCCGCCGCGCGCGGGAGGCGGGGCGCGAGCGCCAACGACGAAGACCCTGAGCCTCACGGTCATCATCGTGAACGAGGGGTTCAGCATCAAGGCCGCGGGCGGCAACGTGGCCCCTGGCTGCGCCGACACGGGGCCTGGCATCGCCATCCCGAAGAAGGGCAGCGAGTACGACTACGACGGGCTGCGCTCGTGCGCGGCGAAGCTGAAGGCCTCGTCTCCGGACTTCGCGAACGAAGAGCAAGTGACCGTCAGCGCGAACCCCAACATCCCCTACCAGACGGTCATCGGCGCCATCGACTACCTCCGTGATGCGCCCAACCCGCAGGACCCCACCAAGACCATGAAGTTGTTCCCCGAGATCAACTTCGGCTTGGCAAGGTAAGGACTCGATGGCCAATCAAGCCCCCGCCGCCCGACCCGTGCTGGTGCCGCAGAAGGCCGCCAGCATGGCGACCTACAAGCGCGAGCTCCGCAAAGCGATCCGGAAGAACTCCGCCGAGCCAGAGATCAACTTCCTCAACATCACCGCGATGTTGGACATGATGACGATCATCCTCGTCTTCTTGTTGAAGAGCATGAGCTCGCAGTCGGCGTCGCTCCCGAAGTCGCAAGACCTGACGATGCCGAACAGCCTCCTCACGACGGAGGCCTCGCAAGACGGCCTCGCCGTGCTGGTCTCGAAGTCCTCGATCATCGTCGACGACGCTGAGGTCTGCAAGGTGCCGGCGGACGCCACCCACGGCGTCGAGGCGCGCTACAAGCGGAACGGGCCGAACGACCTGTTCATTCAGCCGCTCGCGGCCTCGCTCCAGCAGTGGCGCGAGCGAGACCGCCAGATTCGCCTCGCGACCGGCAAGGACGCGAGCTCCAGCGAAGCCATCCTCATCGTCGACAAGGACACCCCGTACCGCTTGTTGGTCGAGGTGCTCTTCACGCTCGGCCAGGCCGAGTTCGCGAAGTTCCACTTGATGGTGATGCAGGCTCCGAAAAAGTAGCGTTGCTCGCCGGTTCCCTCGCCTCGCCTCGGGCTCACGTCCGAGGCGCGGGTGTTTTGTGGCCATTCGAGGTCGACGCCGGGACGCGTGATCACCGCGCAGGATCGCGCGCGAGCACCACGAGGTCGGCCAGGTTGTGGCCCTTGGGCACGGCCACCGAGGTGCCGAGCGCCTCGTGGAGAGCGCCAGTGTCGAAGGCCCGGAGGGCCGCTCGCACGCGAGGCGCCGAGGGGAAGTCTTCGCGTCGCACCCACGCGCCCGCGTGGCCGCTCGCGCCGTCGACGCCGTCCGTCGCGAGGCACAGCAGGGAGACTCCGGCGGGCAGTCGCGGGCCAACCCTGGCGGCCAGGTGAGAGGCCCGGCCGCCTCGGCCCCGCTGCGACGCGAGCTGGGGCAGGCGCAGAGTGCACTCGCTCGGGAACACCCTCACCTCGCCGCGCTCGAGGGCGCGCGACGCCGTGGTGAGCCAAGCCGCCGCCTCGTCGACATCGCCCACGAGGGGGTCGCCCACCGTCAGCTGCGAAGGGGCCAAGCGCTGCGTGAGCCGCGTGGCGACCCGGCGCGCGAAGAGCTCCGGCGACAGCAGGAGCTCAGATGTGGCGAGGGCCGCCTCGCGGTCGCGCGGGCCCACGCAGGCCGAGAGTGGGATGCCTCCCGGCCACGAGCCGAGCCACCGCGCGATGGCTCGCTGGGCGGCGCGGAGACCGGCGGGGGACGGGAGCGAAGGCCCCGAGCCCACGTCGGTCCTTCGGCCCCCGATCACGTCGGACACGATGAGCGTGTGGACGGGGGACGGATAGGCGGCGCGCAGGAGCCCGCCCCCTTTGACGCGCGAGAGGTGGCGCCGCACGAGGTTGATGTCCGTGATGGGCGCGCCCGACGAGAGCAGCGACGCCACCACGGTGCGCTTCTGCTGGAACGACAGCCCCTGCGCGGGGGCCGCGAGGAGCGACGAGGCCCCGCCGGACAGGAGCACGAGCACGGGGCACTTCGCGCCCGCCACCAGGCGGAGCGCGCGCTCCGCGGCGTCGACGCTGCGCGCGTCGGGAACGGGGTGAGGAGCCGCGCACACGGTGAGCCCGCGGCGCGCGACGGGCCCCCTCGCGCCCTCGGGGTGCACGACGAGAGCGCGGCGTACTCGTGTGCCGAGCGCGTCGAGGGCCGCCTCGGCCATCGGGGTGGCCGCCTTCCCCACGGCCACGACCACCACCGGGCCGTCCCCGGCGACGGCGCCTCGCGGCCGCGCGAGCGCGCGTCGGACGAGCGCGTCGGGCGCGTACTCGGAGAGGGCCGCGAGGGCGACCTCGAGCAGCGGCGACGACCTCCAGGAGCGCTTCATCGCAGGATCCCGGCGAAGGCGATCTCGTGCCACGCGAGGCCGAGCGTGAGGAACGCCGCGCGCTCGCGCTCGGGCCCTGCGAACGACGCCTCCGACACCCAGCGGTCTGAGAGGCGCACCCCCGTGCGCGGTGAGAAAGAGGCCCTCGGCGTGGGCGAACAGCGGGAGCTCGAGCCCGAGGCTCGCTTGGACTCCCATTCGCGCGCCGAACCCGGCCGCGGGCGGCTGCGCGAAGAAGGCGCCGAGCTCAAGGCCGAACGAGTCGACGAGCAGGTCGAGCGTGGGGCTCCCGCTCTCCAGCCCCTGAAGCCAGCGAACGACGAACAGCGGTCGAAGCTCGACCCCGGTCGCGACCTGCCGAGCGGGGTCGGCCGCGCGCTGCAACGAGTCCTCGTACGTCACGAAGACGCCGGCCATACTGAGGTACCGCGCTCGCAGGTCGAGCGTCGGCCGTACCCCGTACGACGCGACCGTGACCCCAGCGCCCGGCGCGAGCTCGAGGTCGCCCTCGACGCGCCCGTAGCTCGTGTCGCCGCCAGCGTGGGCGACGCGCGACGCCCCCGCCAGCCCGAGCACGACGGCGACTGCGGTGAGACGGCGCGCACGCGCGCGCAGTGCGCTCACGCGAGCCCCAGCGCCTGCGTGACCTCGCTCCGGAGCTCGGGGGCGAGCACGATGCGCACGCGCTCCAGCACCTGACCGGCGAGGCGGGCGAGCAGGAAGGACACCTCGGAGAGGGGGCGCGCCGGCCCCTTCGCGAAGACCACGCGAAGCGGCTCCGCCTCACCGCCGAACGGCGTGACGGTCGCCGAGTCGAGGCCCACATGGACGCTCGGATCGAAGCCCCGCGCCACCGCGATGCCGCGAGCGATCTCGAGGGCCTCCTCGCGCGCGCCCGGCAGCGCCTGCTCGCCGAACAGCTCGATGGTCTTGTGGAGGCGCCGGCGGCGCACCCGGCGGCAGAGATCCGCGAGCGGCGGATCGTCGGCCTCCTCCCACGCTTGGAGCGCCACCCACAGCACGCCGTCGTCGAGGGCAAGGTAGTCGTCGAGAGAAGGCGGCGCGCCGCTCGCCGAGAGCGCGATCGCGCGGGGCGTGCCCGGGAGGCGCACGCCGTCGGCGACGAGGGCGCTCGCGCGAGCGAGGATCGCGCGGATCATCCACTCGGCCGAGCGGGTGGCCTTGTGCAAATACACTTGCTGAAACATGAACAGTCTCGCGAGGATAAACGCCTCTATCGCGGGCAGCCCCTTCGCGCCATCGACCGCGAGCCTCGGGGCGGAGCCGTCCGCTGGCGAGGGCGCAAAGCGCAGGCTCCGGAGCAGCCAGTCGAGGTCATAGAGCCCATAGCGCACCCCCGTCGCGTGAGCGTCGCGGAGCAGGTAGTCGCAGCGGTCGACGTCGAGCGTGCCGCTGACGGCCTTGGCCAAGTAGCCGAGCGGATGCTCGCCGCGCACGAGGGCCGCCACGCGCGCGGGCATGCCCGGATCATGGCGGGCGAGCACGCGGTGGACGTCGGTCTCGGGCGCCATCACGATGCGCTCGGTCCACACCTCGTGGTTCGTGCAGCCGGGGATCGCGTCCTCGAACAGGTGCGAGAGCGGGCCGTGACCCACGTCGTGGAGGAGGGCCGCGGCGAGCGCATCGCGGCCAAGGTCGGTCGTGATTCGCTGCCAGTACGGGAGCTCCTCGTGGATGCGCCGCAGGCGCACGAGCAGCTGCTTCATGACGTACGCCGTGCCCACGGCGTGCGCGAAGCGCGTGTGCTCACCGCCGGGGAACGCCATCGACGCGACGCCGAGCTGCCGGATACGCCGGAGCCGCTGCACCTCCGCGGTGTCCATCAGCTCCTCGACGATGCGCTCCTCGTCGGTCTCGAACGCGACGAGGCCGTGGACCGGATCGCGGAGTATCATCGTCGCACCTCGAGCCGCGCGTGCCCGACGCGGCCGTCGTCGGCGTAGACCTGCACCGCCAATGGACCGCCCGCCCACGCGACCGTGGTCTCGCGCGCAGCGGGCGTGACCCGCTTGCCGAGCGAGCGCTCGGAGTGCCACGTCGGCGAGAACGGGAAGAGCGCCGTGGGCGCCGGATCGATGGCCCAGGCGAGCGGCTCCTCGGGCTCGACGAGGCGAACGATGGCCTCGCCGCGCGCGCCTCGCTCGGCCGTCGCGACGACCGGGAGGGCATCCATCGCGGGCAGCGCCGCGTCGCGTGAGACCTCGAGGCGAGCGCCCGCGCGCAGCAGGCGCGCCCGCGCCGTCGCGATCGCCACCGCGCCCCCATCGCCGAGGATCGCGCGACGGCCGGTGCGAAGCGCCGCCTCCCCGGTCGTACCGCTACCGGCGAACGCGTCGACCACCAGGCCCCCGGGCGGGGATCCGGAGAGCAGTACGCGCTCGAGGAGGGCGACCGGCTTCTGCGTGGGGTAGCCGGTCCGCTCGGACGCGGCGGCGTGACGGAGCGGCGGGATGTCGTTCCAGAGCGCGTCGACGCGTCGCTCGCGGACGTACCCGGTCTCCTCGTCGCCCTGGAGGAAGTACTTCACGTAGACCTTGCCCGAGGGTGCGCGGAAGATTCGCCCCTCGGCCTCGAGCCGCTCCACGGAGGCGTCGGTGTAGTCGCCTCGCGGCGCCGTGGTGAACGCGCGGCCCTCGGCGTCGAAGCGCACCGCGCCCCGCGCGATCGGCTCGGGCCGCGTCGGCGGTACGAGCCGCGCGTCGGGACCCCCATAGACAACGAGGGTGTCCAGGGTTCGACCGAACTGGCCGCTCGCCGCCTGACGCCCGAGATTAGGGGCGCGCTTCCATACGATTTCATTGAGGAACGCGTCTTTACCGAAGATCTCGTCCAGGAGCACGCGCACGAGGTAGGACGCCCGCCAGTCGAGATGCACCCAGAAGGTGCCGGTAGGCGCGAGGAGGGCGGCGAGCGCCTCGAGGCGCGGCGCGAGCATGCCGAGATACGCCGCGAGCCCGCCCGAGCCCGCTGGGCCGCCGCGGGCCCACCGGTCGCCGTAGGCCGGCGCGCGCCGCGTGCGGCCGTCCGCCGTGCCGTCGAGACGAGCCTCGAGGGAGTAGTCCGCGTCGGAAAAATAGGGCGGATCGAGGTACACGAGGTCTACACGGCCCGCGAGCCCCTCGCGCGTGAGCGCGCCCGCGAGCGCGAGGGCGTCCCCGTGGGCGAGCCGCACGTCCGGCGCCTCGCGGTGTCGTTCGACGACGTGGAGGTCGGCGGGCGGCGCCTCGGCCCGCGCGCCGTCGTCACGGCCAGGCCAACAGAGCCGAACCTCCGAACGCGCCACGTGAGGGGTCGCGGCGCCGAGCGCTCGCTCCCCGCGCTCCCGCTCCTCCCCGTCGTTCCCGTCCTGCGCCGTGCGCGCGCGCGTTCGCGGTCTGCCCACGCGCAGAGGCTACGGAGATTGTGGCCTCACCGGAACGAGAAAAGCGCGCCGCCGACCGAACGCGGCACCCCCGCCAGCACGGGATTTCGCGCGAGAGTCGCTAACTTGAGCTACACTTCGCTCCGTGCGCGCTCCCCCGGAATCCGCCTCTGCGCCACTTCGGCTGACCGACGTCCTCGGGGCGCTCCCCAAAGCCGAGCTCGACAACCTCATCCTTAGGCTGGGCGTTCGCATCGACCCGGCCAAGCGTCTGGACGTGCCCGCCCAAGTGGCGCGGGCCCTGGTGCAGCTCCCCGATCTGCGCGATCCGAGCCGACTGCCCCCGTCGAGCATCGAGCTGCTCCACCGCGTCGCGGAGGCCAACGGCGTGCTCTTCGTGACGGCGATCCCCGCCGCGCTCGAGCCGCTCGCGGCGCGCGGCCTGGTCTTCGCGCGCGGAAAGAAGGGCGCGATCGAGCTCATCTTGCCGACCGCCTATCTCATCCAGCTCCGCTCCTGGGAAGGCGAGGACCCACGCGGGCTCCGGGCGCTGCTCGCGCAGGCCCCATTCGAGACCGCGAGCGCCGTCGCCGCGCACTATCTGGGGCGACCCGCGACCCCGCCGGTGTCGTTGTCGCTGGAGGCGGCGTGGGAGTGCCTCAGCGAGCCGGAGCGCCTCGCGGAGGAGCTGGCGCGGCTCGCGCCGACGGAGCGCGCGGCCCTCGAGGCGATCGAGCAGCAGGGTGGCGAGGTCGAGACCGACGAGCTGCTCGAGATCGAGCGAGAGCCGCTCCGCATGCGCACGGCCCAGGGCCCCACACAGACCCGGCGAGGCGTGGGGTTCTCGCTCGAGCGCCGCGGCTTCCTGCTGCCCGTGCACCCGAATCGACACATCGTTCCCAGCGAGATCGCGCGGATCATCGGCGCGTCCCAGCACGAAGGCCGCGAGCGACGCCGGCGCGACCTGCGGAGCTTCGTGCTCGGCGGGGATCATGCGCCGCGGCGCGCGCGCTTCAGCGAAGACCCGGGGGCCCTCGCGCTGGGCCTCGCCCTCGCGGTCCGCGAACCTGGGTCCGAGATCAAGCCCACGCTCGGGACGCCGAAGTCGCTCGTGCAGAAGCTCGCCCTCCGCTTCGGGCGAGAGCCGGGCCAGGTGGCCATGCTCGTGGCGCTCTCCCGCGCCATCGGACTATGGGACGTGGGCGCCCTCTCCGCGGCCAGCCCGCCGGGGGCCCACCGGCTGGGCGAGCTCGCGCCCGCGCTCTTCCAGGCCTGGCTCCGCGGCGGCGCGTGGGACGAGGCGCGACCAGACGCCGAACAGCTACGAATCGGCCCCGAGGCCCGCGACGGGAGCCCGGTCGGCGTCGTGCGGCAGATCGTGCTCGAGGCGCTGCGCGACCTGGGCTCTGACTGGCTCCCGCTCGACGCCGTGACGAGCTACTTCGACAACGATCACAGCGTGCCCGGGCTGGTGCGGCTCTTTCGCCGTTGGTGCGAGCGGGTGGGCATCGAGCCGACGGCGCCTCGGGCGGCGGCCCATCGGGTCCTCATCGAGAGCCTGCCTGCGCTCGGCGTGCTCGACCTCGGCGACGAGGACGAGGGGCGCCTCTCGCTTCGCATCACCCCGCGGGGGCGCGCGCTGCTCTCGGGCGGAGCGGTCCAGGGCGACGAGCCGCGGTCCAAGTTCCTCGACACCCACGTGCTCCGGCTCGGCCCGCGCGCGCGCGTCGCGGCGGTGCTCTGTGCCGCGAGCTTCGTCGAGGTGGGGCGAGTCGGCGCCACCCTCGACCTGCTCGTGGCGCCGCAGACCCTCGCGCGGGCCCTCGCCGCGGGCGTCGAGGCCGACGTGCTCAGGCAGCGCATCGAGGCGCTGGCGCCCCTGCCCGAGTCGCTCTCGCGCACGCTCGAGGCCGCGAGCCTCGTGCTGGGCAGGGCCACCTTCACCGGCGCGAGCGGGTTCCTCTGGCTCGAAGACGGAGAGGTGCGGGAGCTGCTCCTCCGGGCGAAGGCCACCCAAGACCTCTTCGTGGATCCTTCACCGCGAGGCGGGCTGCTCGTGCAGCCAGGGATCGACCTCGATCGCGTCGCCCGGCGCTGCCGCTCGGTCGGCGTAGAGGTGCTCGCCGACGGGATCGTCGTGCGCGCCCGCACCGCGGCGCCCCCGCCCGTCGCGCCGCGGACGAAGTCGTCGGCGCGGCTGCAGAAGCAAGACAAACCTTAGCAATATCAGCGCTCTGCAGCGCTCACTCCTCACGGAGCGCGAGCGCCTCGGCCGCCCACGCCGCGAGCGGCGCGCGCTCTCTCAATGCCACGACACGACCCCCGCGCACGAAGACCTCGGCCGCGAGCGGGCGCCCATTGTAGCGGCTCGCCATGCTGAAGCCGTACGCGCCCGCGTCGAGGAGCGCGACCGCGGCGCGCGCCCCCTCGAGCTCCCCCGTGGCCCTCGTAGGGAGGGCGTGGAATCCGAAGTCGTCCGAGCTCTCGCACACCGGCCCGACGACGCGGACGGCGCGAGTCGGCCCCCCCGGCGCGCCGAGCGGGGCGACCCGGTGGTTGGCCTGGTAGAGCGCCGGGCGCATGAGGTCGTTCATGCCAGCGTCGATCATGAGCCAGCGCCGCGCGCCGGCGATGTCTCGCCCGCCGCCCTCGAAGCCCTCGTCGTCACGGGGCGCGTCGGTCTTGCGCTGGAGCACCGAAGCGATGAGCACGCCGTGGGCACCGACGAGGCTCCGACCGGGCTCGACCACGTGGGTGAGGTGCTCGAGCCCGTGGGCGCGCGCGCGTGCGCGGGTCCGCCGCACGAAGTCGGCGGGGCGCACGGGACAGCCCGCCCCGTAGTCGATCCCGAAGCCGCCGCCGGTGTCGAGGGTGCGGAGACGCGCGCCCCTCGCGAGGGCCTGGCGCGCGAGCCCAAACAGCACCTCGGCGCCGCGCTCGTAGGCGTCGGTCGAGACGAACTGGGAGCCCACGTGGCTCGACAATCCAAAGAGATCGAGCTCCGGGCGCGCCGCGACGGCCGCCAGGGCCTCGCCGAAACGCGCGAGGGGTACGCCAAACTTCGCCTCGTCGTGCCCCGTCGCGATGTTGGCGTGGGTGGCGATCTCGTCGGGGTCGAGCCCCGGGTTCACCCGCAGAGACACCCGCGCGACGCGGCCCAGCGCGCGCGCGCGCGCGGCCACCCTCGCGATCTCCTCGACGCTCTCGAGCTGCACCGCGAGGATGCCCCTATCGCCTGCCCCGAGCGCCAGGTCGAGCTCCTCGTCGCTCTTCGCGACGCCGCTCATCACCACGCGGTCCGCTGGGATCCCTGCCCCGAGCGCGAGCAACAGCTCGCCCCCGCTCACCACGTCCGCGCCGAGGCCGAGCTTCGCGAAGCTCCGCACGATGGGCGCCGCGCTGTTCGCCTTCACGGCGTAGGCCACGAGGTGTGGCGCGCCCTCGAAGGCCTCGGTGAGCGCGCGCGCATCGGCGTCCATCGCGTCGAGATCGTAGACGTAGGCCGGAGTCCCTACCTCCGCGCTCCTCGCGAGCTCCTCGAGGACCACGCCCCCCAACAGCAGCCGGCCCCGCTCGTCGCGCGTCGTTGACACGGTGCGTTCATACCACGCGCGCGATTTATTTCCGTCGTCACGCCAGAGAGAGGTGGCATGGTGCGGGCCATGGTCATCCGACGCGCGAAGCTGCTCTGCACCCTCGGCCCGGCGTGCGACACCGTGGACGGGCTGCGCGCGCTCATCGACGCGGGCATGGACGTGGCGCGCTTCAACTTCTCCCACGGCACCCACGAGGAGCACAAGATGCGCCTCGACCGGCTGCGCCAGGCGAGCGAGCTCTCGCGAAAGGCGGTCGGCGCGCTGCAGGACCTCTGCGGCCCCAAGATCCGCACCGGCAACTTCGCGGCCTCGTTCACGCTGCCCACCGGCGTCGAGGCGACGCTCGTGGAGGGCGACTACTCGGCCGACGAGCGGGTGGTCCCGATCAACTACGAGGGCCTCGCGGGCGACGTGCGCGTGGGCGACAAAATCTTGTTCGACGACGGGCGAATGACGCTCGATGTCCGCGCGATAGAGGGCGACCGCGTCCGGGTGTTCGTGGAGCAGGGAGGCGGAATGCGCAACCACGTCGGCGTGCATTTGCCGAGCAAGACGATGCGGGTCTCCGCGCTGACCGAAAAGGACAAGGAGGACCTCGACTTCGGGCTCTCGAACGGCGTCGACTACGTGGCGCTCTCCTTCGTGCGCCGCGCGGACGACCTCCGCCTCGTGCGGGACATCTGTGAGGCGTACAACAAGCCGACGCCCATCATCGCGAAGATCGAGACGCCCGACGCGGTGGAGAACCTGGAGAGCGTCGTGGCGGCCTCCGACGGCGTGATGGTGGCGCGCGGCGATCTCGGCGTCGAGTTCCCGCCCGAGCGGGTGCCCGTGATCCAACGCCAGATCCTCATGGTGGCGCGACGGGTCCGGCGCCCGGTGATCGTCGCCACGGAGATGCTCCAGTCGATGACGAAGGCGACGCGTCCAACCCGCGCCGAGGCGAGCGACGTGGCCAACGCGGTCTTCGCGGGCACCGACGCCATCATGCTCTCCGGCGAGACGGCCACCGGCGACCACCCCACCCTCGCCGCATCGATGATGAGCCGCCTCGCGACGGAGGCGGAGACCTCGCCGTTCTTCGAACACCAGCCCTACACCTCCCGCGCGACGAGCGTCCCGGAGGCCGTGGCGCGCGGGGCCGTGAACACCGCAAAGGAGATTGGCGCGCGCTTCCTCGTGGCGTTCACCGAGACGGGCTCGTCGGCGCTCAACGTGAGCCTCGCCCGCCCGGCGATGCCGATCGTCGCGTTCTCGCCCAACGAGAAGACCCGCAGGCGCATGGCGCTGTATTGGGGCGTGATCCCACGGAAATGCCCTGCGCTCAGCGACACCGACAAGCTCGTCGACTGGTGCACGGGGGACCTGCTCGCGACCGGGCTCGCGTCCCCTGGCGAGCGTGTGGTGCTCGTCTTCGGCGCGCCCATCGGGGTCTCCGGGAGCACCAACTCGATCCGCGTGCACGTCCTCGGCTGACCGAGGCGCGCGCGCAGGTGAGGCGCGTCAGGCCATCGAGGCGTGCGGCGTGAGCCTCAGGAGGGGCGCTCCAGCGGCGCGACCGACGCGAGCGCGCCCTTCAACACCTTGCCGGTGGGGTTCCTGGGCAGCGAGGCGAGCGTGACGAGCTCCCTCGGAACCTTCGCGCCCGAGAGCACGCCGCGCAGCCAGAGGGTGAGCTCGCCGTGGTCGAGCGTCGCGCCGTCGCGCGGCACCACGTACGCCCGGACGCGCTCGCCCCACTCCTCGTCGGGGACGCCGACGACGGCGGCCTCCGCGACGTGGGGGTGCGCCTCGAGGGCGCACTCGATCTCCACGGGGTACACGTTCACCCCGCCCGAGATGATCATGTCGCGCTTGCGACCCTCGATGAAATAGCGCCCGTCGGCGTCACGCCGCGCCAGGTCGCCGACGGAGAAATATTCGTCGCGCATGCTCTGCGCCGTGGCCGCGTCGTCTCGGTGGTAGCCCGCCACGAGCATCTTGTTGCGCACGTAGAGCTCGCCGACCGCGCCCGGGGCGACCGGCAGGCCCGCGTCGTCGAGGAGGAGCACCTCGTTGCCCGGCAGCGCGTGGCCGATGGTCCCGGGCGCGGCGCGCAGATCGGCGGGCTTGGCCAGCGTGACGAGGCCCGTCTCGGTCGCGCCGTAAAAGTTGTAGAGTACATCTCCATAGGCGTCCATGAACGACGTCGCGAGCGAGGCCGACAGCGGTGCACCCCCGGAGAACACGACGCGGAGAGAGCGCGCGTCGTGCTCCGCGCGCAGCTCCGGTGGGAGCGCGAGGACGCGGTGAAGCATCGTCGGCACCACGGCGGTGGTGGTGACGCGGTGGCGCGCGACAGCCGCCAGGAACGCCTCCGGCTTCCACTCTTCGAGCAGCACGGCCGTGGCCCCCGTGATGTGCGAGAGCGAGAGGAATCCGTACGCCGTCGAGTGGTACATGGGGCACGCGACGAGGTGCACGTCACCTGCGCGGAGCGGGGTCTCGAGCAGGAAGCGGACCGCGCCGGCGAGGGTCTCCTTGGGAAACTTGCGCACCGCGCCCTTGGGCTTGCCGGTCGTGCCCGACGTGTAGACGACCACGGCCGCCTCGTCGTCGGCGCCCACCTCGGCCTCGTACCGACCACGCTCCGCGTAGAGATCGTCGAACGGCGTGACGAGGGCGCCCCCCACCGCGCCGCCCCCGTGGCCGACAGCGTAGACGTTGCGCGCGACGACCGGGTCCGCGAACGCGCGGCTCGCCTCGTCGACCACGCCGAGGAGCGCGGACTCCACCACGAGCGCGCGCGCGCCGGAGTGGTTCACGAGGTACGCGAGCTCCTCGGGCTGCGAGCGCCACGACACGGCGACGGCGGCGGCCCCTAGGCGCGCGCACGCGGCCGACACCAGCAGAAACTCCGGGCGGTTCTTGAGCATGACGAGCAGGCTCTTGCCCCGCCGCACGCCGCGCCGCCGTAGCCCGCGCGCGACGCGGTCGATGCGATCGTCGACCTCGCGGAAGGTCCACGCCACGTCGCCCTGCACGACGCCGAGGCGATCGGGGATGTTGGCCCCGTGGATGCGGTAGATGAGCGACGGGTTCTGCGCCCCGCGGAGGAGCGCGCGGGCGAGCTCGACGCCGCCCTCTCGTCGCAGGTCCCAGAGCATGCCCGTCTCCTGCGCGAGGCGCGCCACGAGGTACGCGCGCTCGGGCAGATCGCGGGCCCGGTCCAAGAGAGAGGGGAGCATTGCTCGGGAGACTATCAGCGGGCGCGACGCGAAGCAGCGCC
Source organism: Myxococcales bacterium (assembly GCA_016720545.1). Lineage (NCBI taxonomy): Bacteria > Pseudomonadati > Myxococcota > Myxococcia > Myxococcales > Myxococcales bacterium. Next base: position 35,550 of record JADKKK010000025.1, on the reverse strand, counting down.
GCCGCGCCGCGAGGTAGCGCTCGGCCCCCACGACCCGGTGACGCCTGCACGAAACCCCGTATACTCGCGCGCATGGTGTCCGCGCCCCCGCCCCCTCCGTCTGAGACCAACGTGGGGGTGGACGCCGCCGACCTCTCGATCGAGCAGCGTCAAGACGACGCGCGCGGCCCCATCTCGCTGCGTGTAGATTACAAGCGTCTGAACTCGTTCTTCGCGGACTACACGAAGAACATCTCGCGCGGCGGCACCTTCATCCAGACCGATCGCCCGCTGACGGTCGGCACCGAGTTTCTCTTCGAGCTCGGCGTGCCCGTGACCGATCCCGCGCTAGGCGATGGCCGCTTCAGGCTCTCCGGCGTGGTCAAGTGGGTGGTCAAGGCGAGCGAGGCGAGCCCCGGACGCCCGCCGGGCATGGGCATCCGCTTTCTCTTCCCCGACCGGGCCGACGAAGAGCGCCTCACCGCGTTCGTGCGGAAGCTCATGCAGCTCTCTCTAGGCCGCCACATCGCCGACCGCCTCATGGCGAAGGGGCGCGTGGTCGGGTAGCGCCGCGCGGCTGAGGTCGCGCGCCCCCGGAGGACCTGGAGGCTTCAGGCGGTCTCGGCCTCCGACTCCGCGGGCTTCGCTGCCTTCGTGCCCAACCCCGCGAGGACCCACCTGCGCGCGAGCAAGAGGCCGATCGGGCTCGCGAGCGCGATGAGCCCGTAGATGAGCCACATCATCTCCGTGTGCTGCGGTCCGCTCTTCGGGCAGAAGCGCTCGAGCACCCAGCCCGAGTAGAACCCCGTCGTCGTCTTCGCGACGAACCACGGGAGGTTGGCGATGCCCATGTACTGCGCCGTGCGCCCCGGCGGGGCGAGCTCGGCGGCATACTCGAGGAAACGCGAAGACCAGAGCGCCTCGCCGAGCGAGAACACGCAGAAGTAGGCGATGAGCATCGGCGTGCTCGGGCCGCCGCACAGCAGGAACGTCGCCATGGCGCTCACACCGGAGCCGAGGATCATCATCGTGAGCACGTGCGCTCGCTTCGTCAGCGCCGTCAGGAGGGGCACCCCGAAGAAGATGATGATCGGGTTGACCGAGTCGACCAGCCACTCCATGCGATCCCCGATCTCCTTCGGATACGCGCGGAGGACGTACTCGGGCATCGTGAGCCACTGGTGCGCGAAGAGCGTCCGCACGGGGAGCAACATGAAGATGAAGAACATGAAGCGCGTGTCGCGGAAGGGCGAGGCGGTCACGACGGCCTTCTCTCCCTCGCCGGTCGGGGCCGCGTCGATCAGACGGACGACGTTGGCCTCTGCCTTCTTCGTCATCAACGCGCCGAACACCAGGAGGGTGACCACGGTGATGGCGAGGCACACCCAGTTCACCGCGTTGAACCCCGAGAGGGCGCTCGTCCCCGCCTTGTGCTTCTCGTCGAACGTAGTCCGCACGCCCGCGGAGATGGGTCCGATGAGCGCCGCGCCGAGGTTGAAGAACGAGTAGAGGACGGCGTACCCCATCGCCCCGTTCTTCTCGTTCGTGTACTTCTTCACGCCCGCGTAGGCGATGGGCTGCAGCACGCCCTCGCCGAGCGCGACCACGATCAGCGACACCGCGAGGAGCACCGCTCCGCCCACGAAGGGCGCCGAGCCGTAGAGCGCCCGGCCCACGATGATGAGGAACAGCGCGAAGAGGATCCCCTTGCGGATCCCGAGCTTGTCCTCCGCGGGCTTGCCGACGAAGAGCATCACCAGGGTGAGCGCGCCGGTGAACACGGACACCCAGGTGCTCGCGAGCGCCGGGGAGATGCCGATGTCCTGCGAGATGTACGGTTTCATCAGCGGCAAGATGCCGAAGTAGGCCATCGACTCGAGGCTGAACGCGAAGATGACGAGCCACAGCGCCCGGGGCGCGCCGCGGAGCGCCTTGAATGCGTCGAGAAATTCCCTCACGGGGCCGTCGTATCGAAGGTTTCGCCTGGCGCCAAGGAGCGTCTTCGCGCGAGGCACGAATGACCCGCTTGCCCCCCGGAGAGCCCGCGACTCGCTCCGTCCCCGCGCCCGGCGACGCGGGCGCGCCGGACTCCTCCCCGCAAGTGGGAACCGTCCCAAGCCCGAAGTGCCCGTGGCTCGGTGAGCGTGGGACCTCGCCGACTCTCGAGTACTGGGCCATCGAGCGGAGCTCCCTCGAGGCTCAAGGGCACTTGCGCGCCGCCCGCAGCTCCGCCGCATGCCGCGCGCAGTAGGCGCCTGTCTCGCGGCACGCCGTGAGCAGAAGCTGGAGGTCTGCGCAATTGAGGGATTCCGTGCGCGGGAGGAGCACCGCCCTCACCTTCTCCCAGTCGCCCTGCGTGGGGCGCTCTGGGACCGTCCCGGCGTCGGGCCCGGCCACGAACGTCGGGAGCAGCCGGTCGTCGATCGACGGCGCCGCGGGAGCCAGCGCCGCGGGGGCCCGCGACGCAGGGGCCCACGCCGGGGCCTCGTAGACCGGCACGGGAAGCGCGGGCGCGACGGGCCGTTCGGCGGGTCGCTCGCTCGGGAGTTGCGACAGCGCGGCGGCGGGGGGCTCCTCCACCGGAGCGCGGCCGAGCCCGTCGACGACCGCCACGATAAGCGAAATGCCCGCGAGCGCGCCGCCGAGCGCCACGGCGATCGGCGTCATCGAGGGCGGCTCCGAGGTCGGCGCGCTCGCCATCGCGCGGGTCGTCGGCGCGGCGCTGAACGGCGCGAGGGGCACGAGGGGAATAACCGTCTGCCCAGGGCCGTACATCCGCTCGGTCGATTGCCTCGCTGGCCGCGGCGGGTCCGGCGCGGTGTCCGTCAGGCTCGGCGCCCAACGGGTCGGCGCGGCCTCAAGCTTCGTCGCGAGGATGGGCTGGAGCGCCGCCCACGCCTCCCGAGCGTCAGCGAAGCGAGCTTCGGGCGCTCGGCTGAGGCACCGAGCAAACCAAGCGTCGAACGCCGGACCGAGGTCAAGCGCGCGCCCACTCGCCCGGGCGCGCTCGCTCGCGCGCGGGATCGGATCGAGGAGCAGCTCCCGCAGCAGAGCCGCGATCGCGCCCTCGTTGGCGGCGTTCCAGAAGCTCGCCCCGGTCATCGCGTGATAGACGATCAAGGCAAGCGCCCACACGTCGGCTCCTGGTGTGAGCGGCGTGCGCGTCGTCTGCTCGGGCGCCATCCACCGAGGCGACCCGAGCGGCTCGGTGCTGCTGTTCTTCGCGGTCTCGCTGCTGAGCTGAGCGATGCCGAAGTCGAGCACCTTCACGAAAAGGTCATCGCCCGCTCGGCGAGCTGTCGCGATGAACACGTTCTCGGGCTTCAAGTCGCGATGAACGACGCCGGCGCCGTGCGCGGCCGAGACTCCGTGAAAGAGCTGCTCGAAGATCCGGCGCGCCTCATCACGCGAGAGCGGTCCGGTCGCGTTGATCTTCTGCGCGAGGTCCTGGCCTCGCAGGAGCTCCATCACGAGCCACGGCGCTCCCGTCGCCGTATCGATTCCGGCCGCGTGAACCTCGACGATGTGGTCGCTGTCAATCCGAGCGCCGACCGTCGCCTCTCGCTCGAAGCGCGCTCGAAAGGCGGGGCTCTCCACGAGATCGGGGTGCATGAGCTTCAGCGCGCGCTGCTTGCCAGTGCTCACCTGGTCCACGACGTACACGGAACCCATGCCACCGGCACCGAGCCGCCTCACGATGCGGTATTCGCCGGCGAACACCGACCCGGCCGCCAGGCGCAAGTGGCCACTCATCGCGCGGCCGCCTGGGGCAACGTTGGCAGTGACACCCCACCATCTCATCACATCCAAGGTGGCCGCGAGGCTCGAATCCGAGGGGGCGTCGAGGCCTCGCCAACCCGTGCGCCGCCTCGCCGACGACGAGCGCCCCGAGTGACCTGGGACCGAACATGCCGCGCGACGCCTTGTCCGGCCTGCCAGCGGGATCCGGGAGGCCGGCCGAGCGACTCCTAGTCCCCTGGAGTCGTGGTTCGTATCAGAAGTCCGGTCTTCGGTGTCATGCCGAGGAGCGATGGGGTGCCCCGTTTTCGGCGGCGGCGGGCCCGTCCTCAACTCGGACGTCGTTCCGCGCGGTGGAGGCGGCGCTTGCGCTCAGGGGACAGTGGTTTCGGGTGTGACCGCGCGAGAACGCCGACCCTCGAACATGAGTATCCTCCCACCGCCGCCGAAAACGGGACACCCCCTCGCTCCCTTGTGGCGAAAGGCCGAGCCGCGCGACTTCTGGAAGGGATCACGCTTCCAGGAGACTAGCTCAGCGCCAGCATGCGCTCGATCGGCACGCGCGAGCGCTCGAGGAGCTCGGAGCTCATCTCCAACCGCGGGCTCAGATCGCGGAGAGCGAGGTACACCTTCTCCAGCGAGTTCTTCTTCATGTGGGGGCACTCGTTGCACGCACAGCTCGCCTCGGGCGGGGCCGGGACGAAGAGCTTCTCCGGCGACGCGAGCTGCATCTGGTGGAGGATGCCCGGCTCCGTGGCCACGATGAACTCGCGCGCCTCGGAGGTCTTCGAGAAAGTGAGGATCCCCGTCGTCGAGCCGATGTAGTCGGCGTGCGCGAGCACCGCCTCCTCGCACTCGGGGTGAGCGAGCACGAGAGCCTTGGGATGCCGTTCCTTCAGGCCGAGGAGCTTCCGCTCGCTGAACGTCTCGTGCACGATGCAGCTCCCCTGCCAGAGCTCCATCGGGCGCGAACGGCCGATCTTCGCGTTGAGCCACGCGCCGAGGTTCCGATCGGGCCCGAAGAGCACGACCTGGTCGTCGGGGATGCCGCGGACGATCTTCTCCGCGTTGGACGACGTGACGATGTAGTCGGAGAGGGCCTTCACCTCGGCCGAGCAGTTGATGTAGCTCACTGCGACCGCGCCCGGGTGGCGCGCCTTCCAGGCGGCGAACTTGTCGGCCGGGCAGCCTTCGGCGAGGGAGCACCCCGCCTCGACATCGGGCAACACCACGATCTTGTTAGGGTTCAGGATCTTCGCGGTCTCGGCCATGAAGTGAACGCCCGCGAAGCAAATCACGTCGGCTTGAGTCTTCGCCGCGGCCTGCGCGAGCTGCAGCGAGTCGCCCAGGAAGTCGGCCACGTCCTGGATGTCGGAGTCTTGGTAGTAGTGGGCGAGCAGCACGGCGTTTCGCTCGCGCTTCAGCCGGGTGATCTCCGCCTCGAGGTCGAGGGAGGGGTCGACGTGCGAGGCGGCCGCGCGGCCGGCGATCGGGAGGCGGCTCTCGGGCCGAGGCGGACGGGGCGTGCGAGGCGAGCTGCTCATGACAGGAACGTAGGAGCCCTAGGGGCCCGCCGTAAAGGCCTCTTCAGATGTCGGTCATCATGGTCGTGACGACGTAGTCGCACGCGAAGATGGCCACGATGCTGGAGACGACCGCCTTCGCCGTCGCCTCGCCCACGCCGCGCGCGCCGCCAGAGGCGAAGAACCCCTTGTTGCAGCAGATCGTGCTGACGACCAGGCCGAAGATGGCGCTCTTCACGACCAGCATGCGGATGTCGGAGAACTGCACGAAGGTGCGAATTCGCTCGAGGAAGATGCCCGGATCGATCGACTGCCAGACGACCGCCACGAGGTACGCCCCGGCCATGCCGGAGATCGCGAAGAAGAGGCCGAGCAGCGGGAGCACGAGGGTGGTCGCGAGGATTCGGGGCGCGACGAGGTACTGGATGGGGCTCACGCCCATGGTGGTGATGGCGTCGATCTGCTCGGACACGCGCATGTTGCCGAGCTCGCTCGCCATGGTGCTGCCGGCGCGCGCCGTCACGACGACGGCCGCCAGCACGGGGGCGAGCTCCCGCGCGAGCGCGAGCGCGACGACGCCGCCGACCATCCCTTCGGCCGAGAACTGCCGGAACCCCACGATGACGCTCACCGTGAACGCCATTCCCGTGAAGAGCCCGACGAGCCCGGCGATGAACATCGAGCCTGCGCCGATGAACTCGATCGCCCCGAGGATTTGGGTGAAGCGAAAAGGCGGGCGCACGAGCCAGCTCGCCGCGCGGAAGGCGAGCATCACCGTCGAGCCCACCTCGTCGAGGAACGCGAGCGGGCCCGACACGAGCAAGTCGAACCCGCGCGTGATGAGCGACGCGTTCGCGCGGGGGGCTGTGGTCTCGCTCACGCCGGTGACACTAGCACCCCTGCGAGGTTCACTCTCGCGACGCGGTTCGGTGCGCGAGGCGGCCACCGCGGCGGGCCGTCTCGCGGCGGGGCCCAGCGCCAGCGCTCCCGCGGCCGCGGGGGCGGTCCCGACGCGGCGCTTCGGCCGAGGTGCGCCGGACGGCCGTGGGCGGGAGGTGCGCGCGGGCGTTGTAAATCGCTTGCGGTGGTCTATGGGTCGCCCATGCTCTGGATGCTCAAGAACTGCGGAGGGACAGGGCACCTGGCGACGCTCTTCGCGCTCTGCGCGCTCGGCTGCGCGGCCGGAGCGCTGACCTTGGCGATCGCGAGGCGCGCGCGCGCGGCGGGCCGGCTCGCGGCGCTCGCGCTCGCGCTCTGCGGGTGCGCGTCGATGACGGGCTTCGCCGGGACGTTGCTCGGCCGCAAGGCCACCCAAGACGCGGTGGCGAGCGCGGCGCTCTCTCCCTCGAACGTCGCGCTGGCGCGCTCGGTCGGGTTCGCGGAGGCGCGCGACTGCGCACGGCTCGGGGCCGGCGGCGCGCTCTTGCCCTTCCTGCTGGGCGCCACTGCGGCGGCGCTCGCCCTGTTCCGCGGCCCGCGCGACGCGGGTGACGCGGGCGAAGGGGGAACCGAGGGAACCGTCACGAGCGCGGCGGAGCCACCACGGGCGAGCGTGCCCCTCGTGCTCGCCGGCGCCGCGTTCGCGTTCACGGGGCTCTTGGCGTCCGGCGGACTCGCGACCGCCGCGGTCGTCGGTGCGTCCTACGAGCCGGCGGTGTGGTCGCTGATGTCCACGTCGCAGCGGGTCGTCTCGGGGAGCGGGAGCCTGACCGAGGCGTGCGGCGACTTCGAGGTCGCGCTCGAGCAGGCGACCGCGGAGCGCATCGCGACGGTCGTTGACGTGCCGGAGGCGGCCGAGCGGTGTGTCCGCGCACGCCTCACGCAGGTCATGACGACGCCGCAAGGCGGTCGCGCCGCCGCGGCGCGCGCGCTGGTGGCGAGCCCTCTGCTGCGGGCCACCCGAGCGGGCGAGCGGGCGGCCGTCACGCGGCAGCTCCAGGAGATCGCGACCGCGACCGAGGAGTGACCGCGAGGCCTCACGGTTTCGTTGGCGCGCGCCAGTCTACGGGAGCCGCTCAGGGCTCGCGGTAGAACCGGGGGACGCGGCGCGAGATCGAGGTGAGGATCTCCCACGGGATCGTGTCGGCGTGGGCGGCGAGCTCGTGCGCGCCGATGTGGTCGCGGCCGTGCGGTCCGTCCTGCGCGCCGGTGACGATGACCTCGTCGCGGAGCGCGGCGCCCGGCACGTCGGTGACGTCGAGCATGGTCATGTCCATCGACACGGCGCCCACGATGGGCGCACGCACGCCGCGCACGAGCATGTGGCCGCGGTTCGTGAGCTTGCGGGACAGGCCGTCGGCGTATCCGATGGGAACCGTCGCGATGCGCGAGGGACGCGACGTGCGGTGGAGCGCCCCGTAGCCTACGGGCTTGCCAGCCTCGAGCTCGCGGATCGACACGATCTCGGTGCGCACCCGGATCGCCTGCCGCAGCTCGGAGGAGAGGGGCTCACGCTCGCCTTCCGCCACGGGCGAGACCCCGAAGATGGCGATCCCCGGGCGCACCGCGTCGAGGCTCGACTCGCCTCGCAGCAGCGCGGCGCTGTTGGCCGCGTGGCGCACGCGGGCGCGGACGCCGTGGCGGCCGAGCGTCGCCGTGGCCTCGTCGAAGAGCCGGAGTTGATGGGCGGTCTCCTCGGGGGTGGCCGCGTCGGCGCACGCGAGGTGGGTCATGAGGCCGTCGACGCGGAGCTCGGGGAACTCGTGGAGCGAGCGCGCGAAAGGGGCGAGGTCGGCGAGCGGCACGCCGAGGCGCGCCATGCCGGTGTCGATCTTCAAGTGGACCGCGTGGGGTGCGGCCGCGCCGAGCTGCCGCACGGCGCGCGCCAGCTCCTCGAGCTGACCGCGGTCGTAGACCACGGGCACGAGGCCACGCTGGACCACCTCGTCATGACCCCCGCCGTACGCGCCGCTCATCACGAGGATGGGCGACGTGATCCCCGCCTCGCGGAGCTCGATCGCCTCCTCCAGGAGCGCGACGCAGAAGCCGTCCGCGCCGGCCCTCTCGAGGGTGCGCGCGACCGCGGGGGCGCCGTGCCCGTACGCGTCGGCCTTGAGCACCGGCCACACGCGGGCCTCGCCCGCGTGACGCTGCAGGACGCGGAGGTTGTGCCGCAGCGCCGCGAGGTTCACCTCGGCGCGGGTCGGGCGCACGGCGTCGGCCGGCGCCGCGCGACGCGGGCGGAGCACCCGGATCTCCGGGGAGCTCGGGCGGTCGCGCAGGGAATCGAGATCGGGGGGAGTGGACGCCATCGCCATGGTCTTGCCTTCCTCGTCACGGAACGCGCGCCGCAGGAGCGCGCTTCCGGGAACCTCGCACGAGCGCGAGGGAGGCATCACATTTCAGGATCGCATTTTCAGGGCACGAATTGTCCTACATCGGCCCCAACGAAAGGCAAGGCGCGCCTCACCGTCGCTCGGCGCTACAACAGCCCGCGCGGCACCGGGCGTCGGCGTCCCAGGGGACACACGGGCCGGCGTCCGCGGGCGTGACAGGGTCGACGCACGGCAGCTGCCCGTACTTCACTTTCGCCCTCGCGGCGCGGTTCAAGGCGTCCACGAAGCACGAGCCCGCGACGAGCACGCAGTCCGCGTCGGTCGCGCACGCGCGATCGGCGTGCGGGACGTTGGACCACGTGGTGAGCGCGGCGTCGCACAGATCGCTCCGCCCGTGCCTCCAGGTCTGCCGCACCACCGGGCTCCCTTCGGCGCGCCCGCACCGCTGGCCGCGCAGCGCCGCGTCGGCGCTCGAGGGGGGCGGGACCGGCGTCGCGGGCGCAGGCGCAGGCGGGCGGCTCGCGCACGCAACCACGAGGCACGCGGGCACGAGCGCGGTGGCGAGGATCTTCACGGGGACGCCTCGCCCCCGGCTCGGGCGCGCCATCGACCTTCGTTCGCGGCTTCGGGGCCCATTTGCCGGTTCACGCCTTGAGTCTAGATGGGCGAGCGTGATTCTCGAACACGAAACGCGCGCCACGGGCGCCACCTCCGAAACACCCGGGCACACGCAGGACGCGCTCCGAGGTCGCCCACCGATCGCGGGTGTGGACCGCGCGAAAATTCTTCGCGAACCCTGCGACCACTGGGAAGGGCTCCAACGCGACGAGACCCCCACAGCCCCGAAGGAGACACTGCCATGGACCCCCACGAGACCCGCGTGACATTCCCCGGAGGCAAGCGCGTCGACGCGGCGTTTGGGCCGCACGTCGTCCGCACGGATCAGTCGTCGGCTCATGGGGGCGCGGGCTCGGCGCCGGAGCCGTTCGAGCTCTTCCTGGCCTCGCTCGCGACCTGCGCGGGCATCTACGCGCTCGGGTTCTGCCAGGCGCGCGACCTCGCGACGGAGGGCCTCGACCTCGTGCAGCGCGCGACGTTCGACCCCACGACGAAGCGCCTGACGCGCGTCGACCTGGTGGTCACGCTTCCGCCTGATTTTCCAGAGAAGTACCGCGCCGCGATCGTCCGCGCGATGGAGGGGTGCCGGGTCAAGAAGACCCTCTTCGATCCGCCGGAGGTGACGGTCACCGCGGAGGCGACGCCCAGCCTCGTCGCGCCGCGCGAGGGGTCCGGCGAGGCGCTCGCGCCTGCCGCGGGCGGAGGGGCGTAGCAGCCCGGGATGAGCGCCGCGCGCCCCTCTGGCGCGCGCTCCGCTCAGGTACCGAGGATGCGATCCTTCGCGCGGAAGTACTTGCGCACGTAGGCGACGATCTGTCCGTCGGTCGGGTGATCGACGGTCTCGACACCGACGACCCGCTCGGCGAACCCCGCGTCGTGCTTCGCGGCGTGCTTGATGAGCTCCAGCTTCGCCTTGCCGGGGCCGAGCACGAGCACCTCCGTCGCGTCGCCCACGGCCTTCACGATCTGCTCGAAGTATTGCTGGGCCTCGCGCGATTCGGTGTGCGTCGCGTGCGGCACGTGCCCCTTCACGTGGTGCTTCGGGGAGTGAACGAGGGTCTCCTGGACCTCCTCGGGACCGACGTGAAACACCTTGGCGTCCGAGTGGTCGAGCCAGACCGCGGCGTGGTACATCATGTGACTCGACGTAGCACGTCCGTGCCGAGCTGGCGTGGATTCGCGCTCAGCGCCTCGCCAAAGGGGGGAGGCGTCGCGGCCCGCGCCGACGGCGCCGGCGGGCGTGAAGAGCGCCGCTCGCGCGATGCGCACGGCCTCGGCCTCGACGCGCGCGAGGCCCTCGGCGGGGGTCCCCGGCAGCGCCTCGCGGAGCACCGGGAAGGTCGCGGTGGTCGCGATGATGAGCTGCAGGACGAGCAAGACGTACGCGTCCTCGTCGACGTCGGGAGGGTGCAGACCTCGCTCGCGACCGCGCCGCACGTAGGAGGCCACGGCGCCCATCCAGAGCCGGACCTTGTCGCGGATCAGGGCTCGCGCTTCGGCTGGGCGGTCGAGGGCGTGGCGGAGAACGACGCGCGTGCGGTCGGCGTCGTCGGCGAAGAAGCGGACCACCTCGCCTATCACGGCGTCGAAGCGGCGCTCCCCAGCCGTGGCCTCGAGCAGGAGCCGAGGGAGCGTGCCCTCCCAGTGGCGCACGATGGCGTCGAGCACCGCCTGGAGCACGAGCTCCTTGGACTGAAAGTGGTGCAGGATCGCCGGCTTCGTGACGCCCACCGCGTCGGCGATGTCCTGCAGCGCCGTGCCGTCGAAGCCGCGCGCCGAGAAGAGCCGCGTCGCCTCCGCCACGATTCGGGTGCTCATGCCCGGTTCGGGGCGCGACGGGGCGCGGGCGCGGCGAGGTCGGGCGGCCATGCGCAACGCTTACCTAATGGTAAGCCAGTGTCAACCGTTCGGTCCGCGACGCGGCGGGGACGCGGCGCCCCGCTCGCGCACGAGCAGCGCCCGCTTGCGCTCGACGCCCCACCGGTACCCCGAGAGATCGCCGTCGCCGCGCACGACGCGGTGGCACGGGATCACGACCGACACCGGGTTCGCGCCGCAGGCCCCGGCGACCGCGCGGACGGCCCGCGGGACCCCCGCCGCGCGGGCGAGCTCGAGGTAGCTCCGGATCTCTCCGGGCGGGATCTCCGAGAGGGCGCGCCACACGCGCAGCTGGAACGCGGTCCCCCGGACGTCGAGGGGGAGGGTCGTGGCGCGGGCCGGCTCCTCGACGAGCGACACGAGCTCGCTCACGGTCGCCGCGAGGGCGTCGTCGGCGCGCGCGAGGTTGGCGCGCGGGAAGCGCCGCGCGAGATCCGCGCGGAGGGCCTCGCGATCGTCGCCCAGGAAGACCGCGCACACGCCGCGCGCGGTCACCGCGACGAGCACCTCACCGAGGGACGACACACCGAACGCGTAGCGGATCGACTCGAGCGCGCCGCCCGCACGAAACGCCGAGGGCGTCATCCCGAGCGCGCGGTCGGTCGCCTCGTAGAAGCGCCCGAGGCCACTGAAGCCGGCGTCGAACGCGGCCTCCGTCACGCTCGTCGCCGCGCCCAGCGAAGCCCGCAGGCGCTCGGCGCGGCGCTCGGCCGCGTACTCGCGTGGCGTCACCCCCGTCGCGGCCTTGAAGACGCGCTGCACGTGGTACGCGCTGCGCCCCGCCGCCCGCCCCAGCTCGGCGAGCCCCGGCGGTGTGGGGGCGTCCAGCAGGCGGCAGAGCGCCGTGATCTGGTTGGCATCGCGCACCGCGGCGGGCGGCCCGGCGGGCAGGCACCGGAGGCAAGCTCGAAAGCCCGCGCGCTCGGCGTCAGCGGGCGTGTCGTGGAACGCGACGTGCTCCTCGCGAGGGCGGCGCGAGGGGCACCCTGGGCGGCAGTACACGCCCGTCGTCGCGACCGAGTAGACGAAGCGACCGTCCGCGGAGGCGTCGCGCTCCGCGACGGCGCGCCAGCGGGCGTCCGGAGGGTGAGGGGCGCGGGCCGGCGTGGGGCGGCGCGTAGGGCGCGCGGCAGGAGCGCGCGCAGGGCGAGACGGAGCGGACGGGGTGGACACGCCGATACCCTAACGCCGGCGCTCGGGCGCTGCACTCCGGAGCTTGCGGTCCAATTCGGATCACTGGTGCGTCGCCGCAGACGCGCCGCGCGGGACGACTGGGGCGCGTTCGCGACCTGCGTGACGCGGCCACGTCTGGAATTTGGCTGCGATGTGCCGCGCGCTCCTTGGCATTCGCCGTGCACCCCCACGAGACATGAGCACTTCCACCTCGCCTCGGGTTCGCATCCTTGGATCGTTCACCTCGCTCGCCGTCGCATCGCTCCTCGCGATCGGCTGCAGCTCCACCACCACCCCCCCCACCTCGGACGGGGGCGCCGGCACCCCGACCCCGACCGGCACGCCGACCGGTACCACGCCGCCGAGCGCTTCGCACGACGGCGCCTACTCCGGAACCTACGCCGGCGACGACAAGGGCCCCGTCACGATGAGCGTCGCGGGGACCAACGTAGACGTGGTCGCGACCGTCGGCGGAAAGCCGTACCCCGGCAGCGGCACCCTCAACGGGGCGGGCGCGGTGAACGTCGGCGTCGGCGTGGGAGGCGGCCTCATCGTCACTTTCGAGGGCTCGTTCGCGAGCGGCAAGGGGACGGGCACGTGGCGCTCGTCCGCCGGCGGGAAAGGCACCTGGTCGGTCGCGCGGTAAGCTCGTGCTCGTAGGAGACTGCGCGCTCAGCCGTCGTCGTCGTCACGCGAGAGCCCGAGCCGCGCGAGGGTGCGCTGGAGAAACCTGCGGGAGACTCCAGCGCGCTCGGCGGCGCGGGTGACGTTGCCCTCGGTCTCGCGCAGCATGGCCCGCACGTAGACGCTCTCGAACGCCTCGACCCACCTCTCGCGCGCCTCCTTCAGCGGCAGTGAGAGCGGCACGAGCACCTCGAGGCCTTCGGGCAGCGGGGCGGGCGCCGCAGGCGAGCCGCGGGGCGCGGAGCCGGACTCGACGGAGGCGTCTTGCACCTGGCCGAGCGCCACGGCGCGCTCGACGTAGTTTCGGAGCTCGCGCACGTTGCCGGGCCACGAACGAGCCTCGAGCGCGCGCAGCGCGTCGGGGGAGAGGCGGGTGTGCGGCGGCGCGATCCTCTCGAAGAACCTGCGGGCGAGCAGCGGCACGTCGCCCTGTCGCGCCCGCAGCGGCGGGAGGGTCAGCTCGACGACCGCGAGGCGATAGTAAAGGTCCTCGCGGAACGTGCCCTCGTTCACCGACCGGGCGAGCGTGCGGTGGGTGGCGGCGATCACGCGCACGTCGACGGGCACGAGCCCCGTGGCGCCCACCCGGCGAATGCTGCGCGACTCGAGCGCGCGCAGCAGCTTGGCCTGCATGGCGACGGGCATCTCGCCAATCTCATCGAGAAAGAGGGTGCCGCCGTGGGCCTCCTCGAACGCGCCCTTGCGGTTGTGGATCGCGCCGGTGAACGCGCCGCGTACGTGCCCGAAGAGCTCGCTCTCGATGAGCGACTCCGGGATCGCCCCGCAGTCGACCGGCACGAACGGTCCCCCACGGCGCGGGCTCGCGGCGTGGACCGAGCGCGCGGCGACGTCCTTGCCCGTACCGGTCTCGCCCGTGAGGAGGAGCGTGGCGTCCGTAGGTGCGACGCGCTCGAGCACCGAGTAGAGCTGCCGCATCGCCACGCTCTCGCCGACGAGCTCGCCAAAGGCGTCGCGCGGGGAGAGCGGCACGATCTCGCCCTGCCCCTCGACCTCGACTCGAAACGCCGAGGCGCCGAGCTGGACGACCGCCCCCGGGAGCAGATCGGCGTCGCGCACCGTGACCTCCCCCACCCTCGTGCCGTTCGTGCTGCCGAGATCCTTCAGGGCGATGCCCGCGGCCCCGATCTCGAGCGCGCAGTGCACGCGCGAAACGGAGCGATCGGCGAGCACCAGCGAGCACGCCGCGGACGAGCCGATCGTCGCGCGGGTCCCCTGCACCTTCACGCGCAGCCCACGCGAGGGACCGTCGAGCACGACGAGCGACACCGAGAGCACGCGAGCGCCCGCGTCCGCGGCGACTCGGCGGGTCTCGTCATCGAAGGCCATGACGATCCATCCAGAATACATACTTCATTTCAAACACTTAGACCTGAGCTACTGTGGGGCATAGGGGTTGGGAGGCGGCGTCCCCGGGCGCACGATCGGCGCTGGCGTCGACGCCGTGGCGCTGGGAGCGGCGGGCCGCGGCGGCGGCGGCGCCGGCGGCGGCGCTGCGCTGCGCGCGGGGGCCTTGGCGGACGCCGCGGGCATCGACGCGGGCCGCGGCGCGGCGGTCGCGGAGGCAACCATCGACGGCGCGAGGCTCGGAGCCACGGCAGGCGGCGCGGGCTCGCGGGGGATCGAGGCCGCCGGCGTCGAGGGCGTCGCGTCGGCCGCGCGACCCGAGCCGCCGAGGGCGACCGCGGCGACGATCGCGAGGGAGAGCCCGCTGAAGGCGAGGCCCGCGGCCAGCACGATGCCAGCGACGCGCTCGATGGGGACGCTGCGCGCCGCACCGGGCACGATCCCGTGGTCATGAACGCTCGGCAGGCTCGGCCTGCTCGGGTGGGTCGGCGTGCTGGGCAAGCTTGATCCGCTCGGGTGCGACACCATGGTGGCGAGGTTGGGAGGGCCCGCGTCCGAGGAGTGGGGAGCCGCGTACGCGGGCGCGCAAGGGACGCCAGGCTCCAGCGGCAAGGTCCGCGCCTCGGCCGGCGCCGCTTGGCCGAGCGCACCGCCAAGCGGCGCGGTCGTGGGCTCGAGGGGCAGCGTGTGTCCGACAGCGAGCGCTCCACGCCCGGCCAGCGGGAGAGTGCGCGCGTCGAGCGGCTGCGTGTGCGGCACGACCTCCGCGACCGTGGGCGGCGCGATCTCCGCCGCCCTGACGCCTTCGAAGAGGCTCGCGACCGACGGGACGTCGACGCTCTTCTCGCGGAGCTTTTTGCGGCGCTCCTCGAGGGCGTCGCCGACGGACGCCTTCACGAGCTCGCTCACGTCGCGCGGCGTCGCGACGAGCCCCGCCGCGGCCGCGAGTGTCTCGAGCTCGAGGGCCATCGCGGCGGCGGTCGGGTAGCGCTCGGCCGGATTCTTCGAGAGGGCCCGCGCGAGGACAGGCTCGAGCGGCGCGGCCTCCGGGGTGAACCGCGACACCGCGGGCGCGGCGGCGCCGAGCACCTTCTGCACAGTGTCCGCGTCGTGGTTTCCGCGAAAGAGCCTCTGCGCGGCGAGCGTCTCCCAGAGCACCACCCCGACCGCGAAGACGTCCACTCGGCGGTCGAACGGCTCGCTGCGGAGGTACTCCGGGGCCATGTAGGCGAGCTTGCCCTTGAGCTGCCCGCCCATCGTGGCGTCCCCCTTCTTCTCGAACTTCGCCACGCCGAAGTCGACCACGCGCGCGACCCCGTCGAGGCCGACGAGAATGTTCTGCGGAGACACGTCGCGATGCACGAGGCCGACGACCTTTCCGCGGTCGTCGACGAGCTCGTGGGCCGCGTGGAGGCCGGCCAGCGCGTCGAGCGCGATGCGCACCGCGACGGCGGGCGTGATCCGCGGACCGCCGTTGAGCGAGCTCGTGAGCAGCTCGGAGAGCGACGCCCCCTCGATGTAGTCCATGACGAGCGAGATCGCGCCGTCGCAGACCTCGACATCGCGTACGTCGACGACGTTCACGTGGCGAATCGACGACGCGAGCGCGGCCTCGGCCAGCAGCTCCGCGCGGAGCTCGGCGCGGTCGAGCAGGTGCGGGTGCGGCTTCTTGATGGCGACGAGCTGCCGAAAGCCCATCCCGCCCCGCGCCGTGCCGATCCACACGGTGGCCATACCGCCGGAGGCGAGCTTCAGGAGCGTCGCGTAGCGCGAGTCTGTCGGCGCCGAAGCCATGCCCGAGGGAGCCTACCAGATCGCCCGTGGAAGCCGCGTCACGCCCGCGCGGGTCAGAAGGTGCCGACGAGATGGAGCCCACCACGCGAGGAGCCGAGCTCGGGCGCGAGCCTTACGGTCGTCGCTTTTCGATCGCCGACGCCCCAGTCGACCCAAAGGAGCCCCGCGGCGAACGTCACGGCCCCGAGCACGCCGGTCGTCGCGATGAGGATGTTCGCGCGCGTCTGGCGGGCAGAGCCACTCGAGGCGAGGTCTTCGCACCCCGCGCCCGCGAGCTCCGGACAGCGGGCTGCCTCGAACTCGTCATGGAGGTTGCCGGCAGTGACGCCGGTCCACACCGCGGCGGCCGCCGCCACGACGGTGAGACTGCCGCCGACGATGAGTACGAACGGAGGCAGGGGCTTCCCTCCCTGCGCTTCGGGCGCGGGCTCGGCGCGCTTCGCCGGGGATGCCAGGGACGCGGGCGGCGGCGCGGCGCCGGCCCCGGCCCCTGACAGAAGAGACGCGGGGGGTGTGGCCTTGAGGTCCGCGGCCGCGGACGGGTGGAGCTCGAGCGCGACGTCGGGCAGCACCTGCACACGGCGCGACTCGTCCTGACCGCCGACGCGAAACACGATCGTGTGCTCGCCGACGACGACCACACGCTCCACGTTGGGCGCGACCTCTCGCCCGTCCACGGTGGCGCTGCAGGGCGCGCCCTCGTTGCAAACGACGGTGATGCGCCCGGTCTTGCCCGCGAAGGCGGCGCGCGCCGCCTCGACGCTGCGCTTCAACGTGGGCGGCGGGTCGGCGGGCGCACCACGCGCCGCGCGGGCCACGAGCTCCATGCCGAGGACGGGGAGCTTGGCGGCGACCGCCGCGTCGATCGCGGCGCCCAGCGCGACGGGGCTCGGGGCGAGGGCGTCGGCGCGAGCGAACTCCTCCGCGGCGCGGCCGAGATCACCTCGGTTGTGCGCCTGAACGCCGCGGTCGTAGGCCTCGCGCGCCGCCTGCTGCCCGCCGTCCGCGTGAGCCGCCGCTGCGACGAGCACGGCGAAGAGGAGAGGCGCGCTGCGAGCTACCCAGGTCACGAAGCGTTACGCTACCATCGACTCGGCTCGCTGGCTCGACGCATGCCCACCCCGCACATCCCTCGTCCCGCCCTCCTCGGGTCGCTCGCCTCGCGCGCCGCGCGGCTGGTGTTCGGCGCGCTCGTCATCGGCCTCGCCGCCTGCACCTACGACTGGACGGTCGGCACCGAGTCGGCGCCAACCGCGGGCAGCGCTTGCGGGGGAGCGTCGAATTGCGTCTGCGCCGGCGGCGCGTGCAGCGCGAACTGCCCCCAGGGCCTCTGCGACTTCGTGTGCGGTCCCGCGGACCGGTGCGCGTACGACTGCTCCGGACGCGAGTGCGACTTCGTGGGCCAGTCGGGCTCGACCCTGACGACCACGTGCGCGGGCGGGGGCTGCGTGACCGTCTGCAACGCGGGCGCGAGGTGTGTGAACTCGTGCTCGGGGGGAAGGTGCACGTTCAGGTGCGCCGCGGGCACCTGCACGAACACCTGCACCGGCGGGTCGTGCACGGACCTCGCCCTCTAGCCCGGACAATTCATGAGGTTCGTGCGACGAGGCACCGAGACCGCGGCGAAATGCTCGCAACTCCGCACCGCAGGTCCGAGGCGTACTGTCCGTACTCCGCAGGTCCGAGGCTCACGCGGAAGCCCGATGAGTTGTCCGGGCTAGCAGCACCGGCAGGGCCAAAGGCCGGAGGCGTGAGCAGCCGGACACGACACGACACGACACGAGACGACACGACACGACACGAGACGAGAGGAGTCGCGATGAGCGGTGCAGACGAGGTTCAGCCTGAACACCCCCTGCGAGGCGGGAGCGCGCGCCAGGCCGACGAGGCCGACGTGGTCATCGTGGGCGCGGGCCACAACGGCCTCGTGTGCGCGCTGCTGCTTGCGCGCGCGGGCCTGCGTGTGAGGGTGCTCGAGGACAAGTCCGTGGTCGGCGGCGCCTGCCGCACCGAGCGCCCGTTTCGGCGCGCCGAGGCGAAGGACCTGCCCATCTCGAGCGGAGCGTATTTGCTCGGCCTCGTGCCGCCCGAGCTGCTCGCGAAGCTCGAGCTCGCGTTGCCGCTGCGACGGCGCGATCCGCACTATTTCCTGCCGACCACCACCGGGAAGTACCTGCTGCTCGGTGGGGACGCCAAGGCGAACGAGCGGGCGTTCGAGGCGTTCTTCAGCGCCGCCGACTTCCGCGCCCACGAGGCCATGAACGCCGAGCTCGCGGCCCTGCGCGAGGACGTGGCGCCCACCTGGCTGACCGAACCGCTCTCCATCGAGGCGACCGCCGAGCGCTACGTGCGCCCTGCTCTCCGGCGCGCGTTCGTGGCGCTCTGCCGGGGTTCCGTTGGCGACTACCTGAATCGCTTCGGCTTCGAGAGCGATCTCGTGAAGGCGATGTACGCCACGACCGACGGCTTCTCGGGGATCGACGGCGGGTGGGAGTCTCCAGGCACCGGCATGAACTTCTTGCTCCACAACATGTGCCGACTGCCAGGCGCCGACGGCACGTGGATGATCCTCGAGGGAGGAATGGGCACGCTCACGAGCACCCTCGCCGCCGCGGCTGCGGCCCTCGGCGCGCGCATCGAGACCGGGCGCGCGGTCGTCGAGGTCGAGCACGAGGGGGGCGTCGCTCGAGGCGTGGTGCTCGCCGACGGGTCGCGCGTCCGCGCGGGGGTCGTCGTGTGCAACGCCGATCCGTTCCGGATGCGCGACCTGCTGGGGCGCGACCGACTGCCGCCGGGCTACAACTCCCGCCTCGACGGCTACCGCCGGGACGGCACGACGCTGAAGGTGAACCTGGCGCTCTCGGCGCTGCCGCGGTTCTCGTGCCTGCCGGAAGACCGCGGGCAGTACGGGCCCACCATCCACCTGCTGCCCGAGGGGCCCGACGTCCTCGGCGCGGTCGCGACCGCGTACGCCGAGGCGCGCGCCGGCAAGCTGCCGCGCTTCCCGACCATCGAGTGGTACATGCACACCGCCATCGATCCCTCGCTCCGCGACGCGCGCGGCCACCACAACTCCGCGCTCTTCGTCCAGTGGGTGCCGCACACCCTCGCCGAGTCGACGTGGGAGGCAGAGGAGGCGGGCTACGTCGCGCACCTCTTGTCGCTCTGCGACCGCTTCGCGCCGGGCACGAGCGACCTCGTGGTCGACACGTTCGCCCTCACGCCGCCGAAGATCGAGGCGCACTTCGGCATGACCCGCGGCCACATCCACCACGTGGACAACGCGTTCGGCTTCGCCGACCGCCTGCCCTACCGCACGCCCATCGCCGGCGTCTACTCGTGCAGCGCCGGCACCCACCCGGGCGGCGGCGTGATTGGGGCCGCCGGGCACAACGCCGCCGCCGCGGTGCTCGCAGACCTCGGGAAGGCGGGATGAGCCGTTCGGGCGGAATTTTCTGTTGAGAGTGCGCGCCCTCGCGGGCCCTCGCGGAGGGCCGGGCGCGGCCCTCGAGGGGGGTGGATCAGCAAGCGACCTGGTCGAGAAAACGTTGCGATCCACCGCGCAGTGACGTTCGCGCCACCGTTCGCGCGCGCCCTCCCCGACGCCGCGTCCGTGCGCGCGCCCTGCGGTCGCCCCAAAATGCGTAACGCACGTCGGCCGGGGCTCGACGTGCGTTCGCAGGTGACGCTCGCGCTGCGGCTCAGAAGCCGGAGCGCCGCACGCCGCCGTACGCAGAGGTGAAGTTGCGCGTATTGTACACGCACCCGTAGGCGCAGCCGCGGCACTCGAAGACCGTGGGCGAACCCCAGCCGTCGCCGCGCTCGTAGAGGACGATGTGGCCCGCGCCGTTCGAGTTGTAGACCATCGCGTCGCCGCCGCGGAGCGCGCCGCGCGACACGCTGGACCAGCGGCTGGAGCCGCGCGCGAAGTCGAAGGTGCTGTAGGGGTGAGAGTTGTCCGCGAGGTCCACGTCGCCGTACTGCCACGCCTTGCCGACCATCCCGGAGCAGTCGGCCCCGTAGCGGCCCGAGTGCGAGCAGGAGGGGCAGCTGCCCGAGCACGAGCCCCGGGTCGATGAGCTCGGGCCGCTCCCCAGCCAGGCGCCGCCGCCCCACCAGTACGAGAACCCCACGGAGGCGCGCGCCCGCGCGATCGCGTTCGCCGGGGACGGCCCGCCGCTCACGCTCCCCCCCGAGGTGCCACCGCCGGAGGGTGCGCCCGAAGACGGCGCCGTGGGCGCGTAGTAGTTCGAGTGAGACCAGCCCGCCGTGCCACGGTATTCGACCCGCAGGAAGCCGTTGTTGAGCGTCGTCGAGAGCAGCTTCACGACCGTGCCGTTGGGCACGACCGCGAGGATCGTGTGGCTCGTAGAGGCACCGGTCCGAAGGTTCACGTTCGCCGTGGAGCGCACCTCGGTGGTGCCGGCTCCCGGCGCGAACCCCTCCACGCCGGCGCCCGCCGGATCGGTGAAGGCGGCGCCTGACGGATCGGTCGGCGCCACGCCGTCGTCCGCGGCGACCATGGGCGCGTCGTCGCCCGCCTCGCCACCGGCCGTGGCCTCTTCGCTGCCACCACCGGCGGCGCCGCCGCGGAGGGAGTCGGTGGGCTCGACCGCGCAGCCGAGCGGGCCGAGGGTGAGCGGGAGGGCGAGCGCGACGAGCGCGAGAATTGCTGTGGGGCGCATGTCTCCCCTTCAGCAAGTGTCGGGCCAAACGCGACCCGCAAGACGGCTAGAATTTTCAACCAATTCAACGAATTAGCGCCCATCTACACACATGGTAGGGCGCGCTCTGACAGTGACCTTCCCCTCGTCTCGATGTAGGTCTTACGTCCACAGCCCTCCTTGGATCCCTCCCCCGATGAAGAACCGCCCCCTCCTGACCGTCGCCGCCGTGCTCGCGCTCGTGGGCCTCGCGGCCATCCTCGCGCGCCGGAGCGGAGCGCCTCCCGAGCCGCGCTCCCGCGAGGTCGCCGCGAGCGCCGCGACCCCACCGGAGCCTCCCGAGCCGCCGCCTGTGGCGGCCGCCGCGCCGGGCACGTTCGCGGAGGCCAGCTCCGCGGAGGCGCCACTCCCCGCAGCCCCGCTCCTGAAGGCGCGTTGGGGCAGCCGCGACGGCGAGCTCGGGCACGTCCGGGCCGCCGAAGGCAACGCCGAGGGGCCGATGAGCTTCGCGCTGTCCGGGGCCGACGTGGTCGTGCTCGACCAGGTGAACGGACGCGCCGTGCGCTACGACGCGAAGGGGCGCCAGGTGAGCTCGGTCGCGGCGACCCCCACCACGCAGGACGTCGCCGTCGCCGCGGACGGGACGACCGTGCTGCTCGATCGCTTGGTCGACAAGAAGATCACGCTGTTCGACCCCCGCGGGCGGCGCGTGGGCGAGCTCGCCCTGCCACAGGCCGCCGGCGAGACGGGCCTGCTCACGGGGCTCTTCGTGGACGGCGCGGACGTGTACGTCGAGAAGGAGCACGGGGCGCTCGTCCGCATCGGCACGACCGACGGCAAGGCGAGCGCGGAGCCCATGTCGCTCCAGGGCCGCCCGAGCAAAGACGGCGCGCTGCTGCTCTCGGCCGCCCTGACCGACGCCGCCGCGGGCCTCACCGCGGTCAACGCCTTCGACCGCAAGGCCGGCGCGCTCCGCTTCGCGCGGCAGGTGACCTTCGCGCGCCCCGCGCACGGCGTGGCGCTGCTCGACACAGACGCGAAGGGCACGATCTACCTGGGCGTCTGGGCGGGGCCGGGCTCGCAGGTCCATGTAGCCTGCATGGATCCGACGGATGGCCACGTGCTCGGGCGAGTCATCGTGGCCCTCAGCGAGACGCCGGAGGAGGCGTTTCGCGACTTCGCCGTCCGCCCCGACGGGACCATCGTGTCCTCGTACCGCACCGACGACGGCGTCGAGCTGCGCACGGCGCGCTGCCCCTGAGGCCACGCGCCAAGGCGAGCGCTACGGCGACGGCGGGGCGCCGTACGCGCCCGACGGCGCGACCGGGAGCACCGGCGGCGCCGCGTCCGCCGCGAGGGGCACCGCCCCCGCGTCGCGCTCCTCCACGGGCACCGGCGCGCCGTACACGGGCGCGATCGCCTGCGGGGTCGGGCTGCACGCTGCGACAGACGCCGCGACGGCCGCGACCGTGAGCGCGCCAAGGAAAATATGCGCGCGCGTGCCAACCGCCGGGGCCGCGTCGACCGCGCTGGCAGGCACGAGAGGGGCGGGCTCGGCGCAGAACGGGCACGAAGCGTCGGAGCCGCGCACGTGGCGAGAACAGGAGGGGCACGGGGCGAGCGACATGGCGTGGAGGGTGCGCGACCTCGCCCGCGGGGTCAACCACGCGCTGCCGCCGGACGCGAAGCCGCTCAGCCCTGCTCGGGGACGAGCGTGAGCAGATACTCGCCCTCGCAGTGCATGAAGCCGGCGTTCACGGTCTGCGAGTCGCCGATCTTGGAGAACACGTCGGCCTTGCGCGAAGGCGCACGCGCCGCCGTCGTCGCCCACCGCGCGACCATCTCGGTGGTGATGGGCGCTTGGGTGCGAGAACGCGGGTAGCGCGCGGCTCCCGGGAGCGCGCCGAGCGCCTCGTCTTGTGCGCTCTCGTCGGGCACCTCCGACTGGACCTCGGCGGAGCAGGCCGGCAGGGCGCCGGCGCACGCGATCGCGAGGGCCACCAGGGAGGCGCCGAGGGGGAGACCGGTCGTGCGGAGGGCCATGATGATCGGCCAACCTAGCGCCGGAAGTGCCACGAGGCGAGCGCTTCGCAGAACCCGCTTCATGACCGATGTCAACGCCATGCCGGCGGCGGAGAGGTCTCGTGCCGCCATGCACGCGACCGACCTCCTCGTTCAGGAACACGACCTCATCCTCCGCGGGCTCGCGGTCCTCGGCCGGCTCGCCTGGCTGGCGCAGCAGGCCCCGCAGGAGGCCCCGGCCATCGTGGAGCCACCGTTCCCTGTCGCCGACGGCCGGGCGATGGTCACGTTCCTTCGCGAGCTCGCCGACGGCCGCCACCACGCGAAGGAGGAGCAGGTGCTCTTCCCGGCGCTGGAGGCGGCGGGCATCGCGCGGAGCGGCGGGCCGCTCGGCTGCATGCTGGCCGAGCACGATCACGGACGCGCGGCGATCCGCGCGATGGACGCGGCCCTCTCCGCCGCCGCGTCGGACCCGGGCGCGTGGCGCACGTTCGCGGTCGCCGCGCACACCTACGTACACCTACTAAGCGCCCATATTTACAAGGAAAACAACGTACTGTTCCGCATGGCCGAGCAGGCCCTGGGGCCCGCAGAAGACCCGCGGCTCATGGCCGCCTACGCCGCGGCCGAGCGCACGTCCGGGCTCGCGGAGACGGCCACGTACGTGACCCTCCTCGAGCAGCTCGAGGCGCGCTACCCGGCCGCCAGCGCCACGCCGAATGCGCGCGAGCTCGACGGCGCCCATCCATAGCGCACGCCGCGGGCGTGCCGCCGATGCGCCTGTCGAAATCTCCGTGTCGAGGGACTACCGTGCCCTGGATGGAGAAGCTCCGCGTCGACATCTGGTCCGACATTGCCTGCCCGTGGTGCTACGTCGGCAAGCGGCGCCTGGAGGCTGCGCTCGCGCGCTTCGACGAGCGGGAGTCCGTCGAGGTCGTCTGGCGGTCGTTCGAGCTCGACCCCTCCGCGAAGGGCGCGCCGGGCCCCACGGTCGACGGCGACTACGCCGCGCGCCTCGCGCGGAAGTACCGCACCTCGCCCGCGCAGGCCGAGGGGATGATCTCGAACATGACGGCGACCGGCGTCGCCGAGGGGCTCGAGCTCCGCTTCGATCGCGCGCGGGTCTGCAACACGTTCGACGCGCATCGGCTGCTCCACTGGGCGTCGCAGCAGGGGCCGACCCAGCAAGGCGCTTTGAAGGAGCGCCTGCTTCGCGCCTACTTCACCGAGGGCGAGGCGCTGGACGACCTCGATACGCTCGCCCGCCTCGCCGGCGACGTGGGCCTGTCCGCTGAAGCGGCGCGCGCCGCGCTCGCGACGACCGAAGGGGCTCGGGAGGTTCGCGCGGACGAGGCGATGGCGCAGAGCATCGGGGTCACCGGGGTGCCGTTCTTCGTGTTCGACGGGCACATCGGCGTGTCCGGCGCGCAGCCGCCCGAGGTGCTGCTCGGGGCCCTCCGGCGTGCGTGGAGCGACGCGAGCGACGCCAGCGAAGCGACCGACGCGACCGACGCGAGCGAGGGCGAGCGGTGCGATCCGGACGGATGCGACGCCGGGCGGCCTCGCGCCTGACGTCGGTGCGCTCACTCAGCTAAGCTGGGCAGTTTGCGCGCCGCGCCCGCGCGCTCCTCACGCTCGAGGAGCGTCCCGTAGATGGCCGGGAGCACGAGCAGCGTGAGCAGCGTCGAAGAGAGCAGGCCGCCGATGACGACCGTCGCGAGCGGCCGCTGCACCTCGGCCCCCGCCCCGGTGGCGAGCGCCATGGGCAAGAAGCCGAGCGACGCGACGAGGGCGGTGGTGAGCACCGGGCGGAGGCGGCCCGTCGCCCCGAGGCGCACGGCCTCGAGCGCCGCGACGCCCTCGCCGCGCAGGTGCTCGACGCTGGAGACGAGCACGAGGCCGTTCAACACGGCGACGCCGAACAGGGCGATGAAGCCCACGCCCGCCGAGATGCTGAAAGGCTCTCCGCGCAGGAGCAGCGCGAAGAGACCTCCCGAAATGCTCATGGGCACGTTGAGGAAAATCACCAGCGCCGGGCGGAACTTGCCGAACGTCGCCACCAGCAACACGAGAATGAGCGCGAGCGTGATGGGCACCACCACCGCGAGCTGGGCCGTGGCGTTCTTGAAGCGCTCGTATTCGCCGGCCCACTCGGTGAAGTAACCTGGCGGGAGCTTGATGTCGCGGTCGAGGCGGGCGTGGGCCTCCCCGACGAACGAGCCGACGTCGCGGCCGCGCACGTTCAGCTGGACGGTGATGCGGCGCTGCAGGCGCTCACGACTCACTTGAGACGGCCCTGGGCCAAGCTCGATGCGCGCGAGCTGCCCGAGCGGCACGAGGCGACCGTCGGGCGCGCGCACGGGGAGCGCCGCGATGGACTCCCGGTCTCTGCGGGCCGACTCCGCGAAGCGCACCTGCAACGGGAAGCGCTCGCCCTGTTCGACGACGTCGCCGACCTGCATCCCGCCGAGGGCCGACACGGTGTCGAGCACGGCCTTCGCCGAGAGGCCGGCGCGCGCGATCGCGACGCGATCGACGCTCACGGTGAGCACGTTGAAGCCCGCGATTTGCTCGGCCCGGACATCCTTTGCGCCGGGGATCTGCCGCAGCACGCGCACCATGCGGTCGGCGTTCTGCCGAAGGAGCGTGAGGTCGTGCCCGTAGAGGTGGATCGCGAGATCGCTCTCGATGCCCGCGAGCAGATCGTTCGTGTTCATCTCGATGGGCTGGGTGAACCCGAAGCCGGCGCCCGGCACCTCGACGGAGATCTTCTTGTCGAAGGCCTCCACGAGCCCTTCGCGGTCGCGCGCGGTGGTCCACTCCTCGCGAGGCTTCAACATGACGTACACGTCGGTCATGTTGATGCCCATGGGGTCTACGGCGATCTCGGCGCGCCCCGTGCGGCACACCACGCTCGTGACCTCCGGGAAGGTGAGCAGGGTCTTCTCGAGCCTGCGCGACTGCTCGAGCGACTGCTCGAGCGAGACGCTCGGCAGGCGCACCATCGCGAGCACCGCCGTGCCCTCGTCGAGCTTGGGCAGGAACTCCTTGCCCATGCGCGCGCCGAGGGTGAGGGAGACAGCGAAGATGGCGACGGTGGCTCCGCCCACCAGCCTCGGCCAGCGCGTCGCCCACGCGAGCGCGGGCACGTAGAGCCGGTCGGCCAGGCGCAGCACGGGGCTGTGCGTGTCCACCGTGTCGCGCGAGAGCGCCCACGACGCGAGCGCGGGCACCACGGTGAGCGACAGCACGAACGCCGAGCCGAGCGCGAAGAGCACGGTGAGCGCCATCGGCCGGAACATGCGCCCTTCGGTGCCCCCGAGGGCGATGATGGGCACGTACACGAGCGCGATGATCGCCTCGCCGAAGGTGGTGGCGGAGCGCACCTCGATGCTCGACGCGATGACCACCTCCTGGCGCTCCTCGTCGGTGAGCGTGCGCCCGAGCTGCGCGCGGCGCTCGCCCATGCGACGGATCGCGTTCTCGACCAGGATGATCGCGCCGTCGACGACGAGGCCGAAATCGATGGCGCCGAGGCTGATGAGGTTGCCGGAGATGCCGAACCCCCACATCCCGACGAACACGCCGAGGAGCGCGAGCGGGATCGTGACCGCGACCACGAGCCCAGCGCGCACGTTGGCGAGCATCACGAAGAGCACGACGAGCACGAGCACGCACGCCTCGACGAGGTTCTTCGAGACCGTGCGGACCGTGCGCCGCACGAGCTCGGTGCGGTCGTAGTAGGCGTCGATGACGCAGCCCTCGGGGAGGGTCTTCTGGATCTCGGCGATCGCGGCCTTCGTGTCGCCTACGACGCGCCCGCTGTTCGCGTCCCGGAGCATCATCACGACGCCGACCACGGCCTCCTCGGCGCGGCCGTCGCGCGTGACGGCGCCATACCGCACCATGGGGGCGTACCGCGGCGTGCCCACGTCGCGCAGGGTGAGCGGCGCGCGGCCGGGCTCGGTGCTCACGACGACGCTCCCCAGATCCTCGGGAGTGACGATGCGCCCCTCGCCGCGGACGGTGACGTTCTCGCGGCCGTCCACGATGTAGGCGCCGCCGGCGGCCAGGTGGTTCTGCTCGAGCGCGCGCACGACCTCGGCGACCCCGACGCGCGCCGCGGCCATGCGCTCGGGCTCGAGCGTGAGCTCGAGGGTCTTGGCCTCGCCACCGAAGGTGTTCACCTCGACCACGCCAGGCACGAGGCGGAGCCGCGGGGCGATGAGCCACTCGAGGATGCGGTGCCGCTCCATGAGCGACTGCGGGCCCCTCACCTCGAAGTGGTACACCTCGCCGAGCCCGCTCGACACCGGGCCGAGCTCGGGCGTGCCGTAGCCGGCGGGGATGTCTCGCGCGGCCTGCGCGAGGCGCTCACCGACGAGCTGACGCGCGAGGAAAATCGGCATCTCGTCGCTGAAGACGAGCGTGACGACCGAGATGCCCGCGCGCGAGACGCTGCGCACCTCCGCGAGCTTCGGGAGGCCGGCCATGCTGCGCTCGACCGGGAAGGTGACGCTCGTCTCCACGTCCACCGGGCCGAGCGTGGGCGCGGCGGTGATGACCTGCACCTGCACGTTGGTGACGTCGGGCACGGCGTCGATCGCCACCTTGGTGCTGGCGAAGAGGCCGATGACCAGGAAGACGAGCGCGAGGACGACGACGAGGCCTCGCGAGCGAACGGAGAGCGCGATGAGGCGGTCGATCAATCGTTCGATCCCATCTGCTCGCGGAGGACCTCGCTCTTCAGGATGAACGAGCCCGACGAGACCACGGGCTCGCCGGCCACGAGCCCACGCAACACCTCGACCGCGCCCTCCAGGTCTTGACCCCGCTCGATGGCGCGCAGCTCGAACTTGCCCTTTGCCTTCTCCACGAACACGAAGGGCGCGCCGTCGATGGTCTGCACCGCGCCGCGAGGCACCGTGACGACCGCGAGGGCGCCACCGTCGGTGGTCTCCGGAGCGCCGAGCACCCGCGCCACGGCCGACATGCCAGGCTTGAGGCGACCGTCGGCGTTCGGCAGGACGATGCGCGCCCGGAGGACGCGGCGCTCGGGATCGACCGTCGTGTCGACGTGGTCCACCTTGCCCGCGAACGTCGCGTCTGGGTACGCGATCGCGGAGACCCGCGCCTCGTCGCGCTCGTGCACCTTCGCGAGGTCCCGTTCGTACACGTCGACCGAGAGCCACACCTCGGTGGTCTCGCCGACGACCACGAGCGTGTCGGTCGCGCCGACCGGCTGCCCGACGCGCGCGTGCACCTCCAGCACCGTCCCGGCGAGAGGCGTCACGAGCGGCACCGTGGACGACACCGGCCCCTCGGCCCCCCGCACTCCGAGGGTGGACAGCCGGCCCTCCGCCGCGCGGAGCTCTGCCTCCGCCTGGCGCTTCTCGTTGCGTGCGGTCTGCAGGCTTCTGTCGGACGACGCGCCCGCGTCGTTCATCTTCTGTTCTCGCTCGACCTCGAGCGACGCGAGGTCGAGCCGCGCCTTGGCGGAGGCCCAGTCGGCCCGGGCGCGCCCGACCTCCACGCCCACCAGCGTGGCGACGACCGCGCCCCGCGCGACGACCTGCCCCGGCGCGACGTTGACGCTCCCCACGCGACCCGAGATGTTCGGCCCCACCCGCGCGACGCGGCTCGGGCTGAAGTCGACCACTCCCACCAGGGTGACGCTCGAGCGACGCGGCTGCGTCACCACGGGGGCCACGACGATGCCCGCGGCTTCGAGCGCGACCGGCGAGAGGGAGACGTCCACCCCGGGCTCCTTCGCCGCGGCCTTGGCCGGGGCCGCGGGGGGGTCCCTGCCCTTGCACGCCGCTCCGAGCGCCACGATCGCGACGGCGGCGCAGGTCGCGCGCGCGGTCGCTCGACCGGTCGGACGGCGGAGCGCGTCGACGAGACTCTGGAGCGGGCCAGACATGACGCCGGCAGAGTGACAGATCTCCTCACCAACGCCCAAAAACGGGGATGCCCTCCCCGGCCGACGGCCCTCCCGTCCCCCACCTCGACGGCCTGTCGACGACTCCCCCCGGCCCGTCCGCATCCCAACCGCCCTGATCGCGGTCCGGCGGCGCGCGCTCACCTTGCCATCGGTCCACACGGCTCGGCTCTCCCGCATGGACGGCCTGGCGTTCCGCCTCGTATTCTCGCGACCATGGCCGCGAAGAAGAAGAAGACCCCCGCGAACACGACCTCGAAGACCGGCTCGCAGCCCCGCTCGCCCGCCCGCAGCACCGCCGCGCGAGCCCCCACGAGGAAGGCCGCCGCGGCCCCGCCCCAGGGCCTCTCCTCCGCGGACGAGGCCCTGCTCGCGAGCTACCCCCCCGAGTTCGACCGGCTCCCCGATCAGAGCGTCCCGCGCATCCTCACCATGGCCCGTGAGGTCCTCGCCGCCGGAAAGCAGGCGATCACCGCGCTCGCCGCGCACACGCGCGTGGGCAAGGCCGACCTCGAGCGCCTCGAGGCCGACGCCGCGCTCCTCGCGAGGTGCGAAGACATCTGGGGGCGCGCGCGTGACGTGCGGGTCGACTCCAAGGACATCGCGGAGGGCGAGGCCCTCAAGTCCGACGCGCTGGCGGCGCTCGACTACTGGCTCGAGGCCGACGCCGAGGTCGCCGCGCGGGTCTCGAAGGTGCGCGAGGGCACCGGCATCGCCGATCTCGCCGACGACCTCGAGAAGCTCGCGGACCTGCTCGACGAGAACGCCGCCGCGCTGAAGAAGGCCGACCTCGCGAAGGGCGCCGCGGCCCGCATGCGCGCCCTGGCCGAGAGCCTCGCCTCGGGCCTCGCGGGCCGCCGCAGCGACGTCTCGAGCCGCGCGCTGCTCACCAAGCGCAACCTCGCGTTCTACGGCCTCGTCGCCAAGATGGACGCCGTGTGCGCCGCCGGCCGCTACGCCTTCCGGAAGGAGCCGCGCAAGGCCAAGCTCTTCGCGTCGGTGGCCACGCGCAAGCGGGTGCAGCGCAAGTCACGCGCCCCGAAGAAGACCGGCCCCGCCACGCCCGACGCGTAGCAGCCCGCGCCTCGGCTCCGGTCATTTCGAGAGCGCGTTCGGTCAACCTCTCGCGTCGTTCGCGCACGCAGAATTCCGGATAAAATGCGGCCTGGACACTGCCCGGTCACGCTGCGTGCGACATCGCGCGTGACCGGACGAGGCCTGACGTTGACCGGACGGGTCGCGCGGCTTCGCGGGCGCCTCCGGGGGGCGTGAAGGTCCACGCGCGAGGTCTGCTCGGAGCCGCGGCGAGCGTGGCCGCGCAGCGCCCTGCCTCCGCCCGGACGCGCCGTGACCTCAAGCGGACGCGCGCGACGGGTGACCGATTTTCTCACGCGAATGCGCGTGGGGTACACCCGGAGAGCATGAGACCGCTCCTCGGATCCACCGTCGCGCTCGCCCTGCTCCTGGGCGCGGGCGTAGCGCGCGCGGACGTACCCCAGGCCCCGCCCGTGGAGGCCGCGCGCGCGACGCCCTCGGCGGCCGCCGCGCAGGACGCCGGCGTGCCCGCGATGACCCTCGCCGAGGCGATCGCGTACGCGAAGGCGCACGCCCCCGAGGTGCGCGCGGCGGAGGCGCGGCTCAAGGCCCAGGTCGCGCAGTCCGAGAGCGTGGGCGCCGAGTGGTACCCCAGCGTGGGCGCCACGGCGCAGGTCTTCGGCGCCACGGGGAACAACTGGACCGGCACGTTCGTGGGTCAGCGCAGCTTCGACCTGCCCCGCGTGGGCGCCACTCGCTCCAACACGCTCGACATGGCGCCCTACGCGTCCACGATCGTCGCGGCGGGCCTGAACCAGCCGGTGTACGAGTTCGGGCGCATCGCGGCCAAGCGAGCCGCGATGGACTCGCTCGTCCAGGCCGAGCAGCACCGGGGGCGCCAGGACACCCTCGACCTCCTCTTCAACGTGGAGGAGGCCTTCGTCGCCGTCCTCACCGCGAAGGCCCTCGCGCGCTCCGCCGACGGGGCGGTGACGCGGGCCCGGGCCATCCGTGACCAGGCCGCCGCCAAGGTGAAGGCGGGGCTCGTCGCGCACGGCGCCGTCGCGCGCACCGAGGCCGATCTCGCGCGCGCGGAGGCGCAGGCCGTCCGCGCCGAGGGGGGCGTCCGCGTGGCGCAGAGCACGCTCGCGGCCGCGATCGGCTCCGACCGCGTCGCGGTCGACGCGCGCGAGGCCCCGGCGACACGCGCGGAGCTCCCCGCCCTCGGCCTGGCCGTGGAGCGCGCGAAGGCGCGCTCGCCGCGGGTCCTGCGGGTGCTCGCCGAGCTCGAGGCCGAGGAGCGCCGCACGAAGGCGATCGCGGCGGAGAGTCGCCCCACAGTGTACGCCACGGCGTCCATCTCGGTGCGCGGCGGCGGCGCCCCCAACTCGGCCAACACCGAGCTCACGGGGCGCGGCATCCTCCCGTACGTGCCCAACTACGACGTGGGCCTCGTGCTCTCGTGGCCCATCTTCGACGGCGTGACCTCCGGCCGCGAGGAGGCGCAGCGCGCCCGCGAAGACCTGAAGCGCACCGAGCTCGTCGTGACCGAGCGCCTCGAGATGGCCGCCCTGCGCCGCGCCTACCTCGAGGTCGAGACGGCCCGCGGCGCCCTCGCCTCGCTCGACCGCGCCATCACCTCCGCCCGCGAGAGCTACGCGCAGGCCGAGGCCGGCTTCGCGGCCGGGATGACCAGCAACGTGGACGTCGCGAGCGCCTCGCTGCTCGTCATCGACGCCGAGTCGAACCAGGCCGTCGCCGCCTTTCAGCTCGCCCGGGCCCGCGCCCAGCTCGGGCGCCTGCTCGCCGAGGAACCCAAGAAGTGAACAACGATCCCCATGGGCACCTCGCCCGAGCAGCTTCAGTCGGCCCCCAACCCCATGGTGCCCCTGGTGATCGGCGGCGCGGTCGCGGCGGTGCTCGCGCTCGGTGGCCTCCTCCTCGCGCGGTCACTCGCGGCCACGAACAAGGTCGCGCTGTCCGCCGACCCGAAGGGCGTCACGGCGGTGCCCGCGAGAGCCACGACGTACCGGGCGTCACGGAAATACGTGGCTACCCTCGAACCGTGGCTCGTCGCGAAGGTGGGGCCCCAGCTCGTCTCCGCGTATGTCGACACCGTGCTGGTGCGGCCTGGCGTGAAGGTCAAGCGCGGCGAGATCCTCGCTACGCTCGACTGCCGCAACGCGTCGGTGGCCACCCAAGTGGTCGCGTCGCAGGCCCGCGCGCTCGAGGCGCGGCAGCGGGCGACGGCCGGCGAGACGGCGCGTCTGCAGGGCCTCCTCGCCGGGGGCTTCGTCTCGCAGAACGAGCTCGAACAGAAGCAGGCGCAAGCCGCGGCAGAGTCATCCCAGATCGCGGCGATCAACGCGCAGGTGGCGGGCCGCTCGCTCGAGGTGAACGACTGTGTGTTGCGGGCGCCGTTCGATGGCGAGGTCGCGGTCCGCTCCGCCGATCCAGGGACGTTCGCGCGCCCTGGCGCGAGCCTGGTGACCATCGTCGATCGGCATCTCGTTCGCCTCGTCGGCGACGTGCCCGAGACCGACAGCGAAGGGGTGGAACCCGGGACCCCCGTGCAGGTGCGCTTCCTCTCCAACGGGACGACCCGCGCTGGTTTCATCGCGCGGAGGAGCCCGGCCGCCGATCCGTCCACGCGCACGGTGCGGTTCGAGGTCGACTTCGCCGAGCTCGAGCGCGCCATCCCCGTCGGCACGACCGCGGAGATTTCTCTGGAGATCGGCGCGACGACCGACGTGAGCGAGATCTCGCTCTCCTCCGCGAAGGTGCGCAACGGCAAGGCCAACGTCTTCGTCGTCGAGGGGGACGCCGCGCGCGCGATGTCGGTGCCCGTCGTAGGGGAGCGTGAGGGTTCGCTGTTCGTGACGCGCGACCTTCCCCCGGGAGCGCTGGTGGTCACTCAAGGGCGCGCGGGGCTCTCGAACGGTGACAAGGTCGCGGCGAAGACCGAGGCGCCGCCGTCAACGCCCGCGCCCACACCGACAGCTCCCGCGGCGATGAACCCGGGCGTCACGCCGGGCTCGTCCGGCGCGCCCGACGGGGGCAAACGATGATCTCCGTGTCGCTAAGGAACCCCATCGCGGTGCTCATGATGAGCCTCGCGATTCTGGTGTTCTCGGCTGTCGTCACGCCTCGCCTCTCGGTCGACACGTTCCCGGAGCTGACGCCACCCGTCCTCGTCATCGGCACGCAGGTGCCGGGCATGGGCCCGAAGGACGTCGAAAAGACCATCACCTGGCGCCTCGAGAAGTTCGTGAGCGCGACCCCGGGCGTAGACCACGTGCAGAGCGTGTCCCGGTCCGGCCTCAGCGTCATCTACGTGTGGCTGAAGTGGGGGACGGACCTCAACTCCGCGCAGACGCTCGTGCAGCAGCAGGTCGCCTTCGCGATGTCCTCAATCCCGAAGAGCCTCGGCGTCGTGCCGCCCTTCGTGCTCCAGTACGATCCGACGAACGCGCCAGTGGTCCAGATCGCCGTCTATGGCGGTGGGCTCACCGGCCCCCAGATCTACGACTACGCGGCCAACGCGATCGCGCCTCGGATCGAAGGCATCCCCGGTGTCGCGAGCGCGTCTCCCAACGGCGGGCGCGAGCGACAGATCAACGTCGTGGTCGACCCGATCCGGGCCGCGGCCCGCGGCGTCACCTCTACGGACGTGAGCGCGGCGGTCGCGCGCACCAACGCGCTCCTTCCTTCGGGGAAGCTCATCGCGCCGACGTTCGACGCGAACGTGTACACCAACGCCGTCCCGCGGGCCGTCCGGGAGATCGGCGACGCCGTCGTGAAGCTGGTCGACGGCAGGCCGGTGCACGTGAAGGACGTCGCGCGCGTGGAAGACGGAGGGTCGCCGGACACGCAGTCGGTCAGCATCGACGGCGAGGAGGCCGTCTACCTGAACGTGCTCCGCGTCCCGGGCGGGAACGTCATCGAGATCGTCGACCAAATCACCAAGACCCTCGCCACGCTCAAAGACCTCCCGCCCGGCATGAAGGTCGTCCCGGTGTTCGACCAGTCGACGTTCGTGCGCGCGACCTACAAGGGCCTCCGCAAGGAGATCTTCCAAGCCTTCGTGCTGGTGGCCCTCGTGATCCTCCTCTTCCTCCAGAGCCCGCGCTCCGTGGTCGTCGCCGGCATCGCGGTCCCGATCTCGTTCGCGATGATCTTGATCGTGCTCTACGGGACGGGACAGACGTTGAACGCGTTCACCCTCGGCGGCCTGACGCTCGCCATGGGGCCGCTCGTGGACATCTCGGTCGTGGTGCTCGAGTCGGTCCACCGACAGCAGAAGCTCGGCCTGAGCGCGTACCGCTCGGCGCTCGAGGGCGCGCGGGTCGTGGCAGGGCCCGCGCTCGCGGCCACCCTCGCGACCATCGCCGTGCTGCTGCCCGTGGCGCTCCTCGCAGGGCTGGCGAAGAAGCTCTTCGTGCCCCTCGCCCTCACGGTCGCGACCGGCATGATCGCCGGATACTTCGTCAGCATGACGGTCACGCCGGTGGCGTGCAGGTACTTCCTCGGCCACTCGGAGCCCGGGAGGATCGCGAAGGGGGTGGCCGCCGCGATCGCCAAGGTGTCGGGCGGCTACGCGCGCGCTCTCGAGCACGTGCTCCCGTTCCGGAAGGTGGTCATCACCGCGGCCGTCGTGCTCATCGGCGCGAGCGGGTACGCGGCCTCGAGGCTCCCCCTCACGTTCTTCCCCGAAGTCGACGAGAGCATGGAGCGGGTCTACGTCCGCTTCGCGCCGGGCACCTCGCTGAAGGAGGCGACCCGCAAGATGAACGCGATGGGGAAGCTCCTCCACGAGAAGCTCCCCAAGGACACGGTCGAGCTCGTGCTGACCAACGTCGGCTCGCCTGGCAAGGCGCGGAGCGCCATGAACAGCCCGAACTCGGGGCCGCACATGGGCTTCATCCGCCTCGCCCTCTCCGACGCTGAGCATCGCACGGAGACGCAGCGCGAGATCGCCGACCAGATGCGCCACATCCTCACGTCGAGCTACCCCGGGGTCGATTTCCTCGAAGCGCCCGGCGGGCTCGTGGCCAGCGTGTTCGCGAACGGCTATCTCGCGCCCATCGTCGTGGAGGTCCGCGGCGAGAACCTGGAAAAGCTGATGGCTGACTCGCGGGCGGTCGCAGACGTCGCGCGCGACGTCCCTGGGCTGCGCGACGTGTACGTCACCCTGGACACCGACTTCCCCGAGATTCGCGTCGAGACCGATCCGCGAGCAGGCCGGGCTCGTCGGGGTGACGCTCCGCGACGCCGCCCAGGCCACGCTCGAGGGCACGCTCGGGAACATCAACACGCCGGGTGTGTGGGTCGACCCGGACAACGGACAGTCGTACTACGTGGTCACCTCGTACGACGCCCTCGCGGTCGAGGACAAGAACGCTCTCGGCGCGCTCCCCGTGCGAGCGACCGTCGGCTCAGGCTCGGTGACGCTCGCTTCGTACGGAAAGCTCGAGCGAGGCACCGGGCCGATCGCGATCGAGCGAAATCAGCTCACGCGCGCGGCGACGATCCTCTTCCAGACCGAGCACCGCGACATCGGATCGGCGGCTGACGAGCTCGAGCGGAGACTCGGGAAGGACCCGCGAACCAAAGGCGTCACGATGTCGTTCGTCGGGCAGATCGAGCTGATGCGAACGACCTTCTCCGGGCTCGGGGTCGCCGTCGGCCTCGCCATCATGGTCGTGTTCATGATCATGGCGACGCAGTTCAAGTCCCTGCGCCTCCCGCTCGTGATGTTGTTCGCGATCCCAGTGTCGCTCGTCGGGATCGTGCTCGCGCTGCTCGCCGCGGGCCAAGGGTTCTCCATCGTCGCGCTGATGGGGGTGCTGATGGTCATCGGG